>JAMOAC010000276.1 GCA_023621975.1 Bacillota bacterium
ACCACCGGCTTTGGTTATCATATCTTCGTAAGTCTTGCATTCATCTTCGAGTGATGCAGCTTGTCCATTAGGCAGGTGTACGTTTTCCTTTCTTATGTTAATATGATCAAATAGATTGTCAAACATGAATTTGTAGTAGCTGCAGGGGTGATCTTTGGGTAGTCCCACATATTCATCCAGATTAAAAGTTATTACGTTGGAGAAATCAATTATCCCGTCTCTGTTTAGCTTTATCAGATTTTGATATAAGCCTACAGGAGTGCTTCCGGTTGCAAGCCCCAACACGGTGTTAGATTTTTCATTAATTTGCTGCGATATAATATCTGCAGCAGTCTTGCTTAATTCTTGGTAGGTTTTGCATACTACAATTTTCATTTGTTTTACACCTCTCTCAATTAATAGAATAATTGGGCTGCAATTTTGTTATATTATACCCAGTGCAGCTAAAATGCACAGCCTAATTTACTTTTTTGGTTAGTTGATGTATAGCCGAACCATGATGGCGTGCCGGGACAAAATTTAGCTATTAAATACCTGTAAATGAATAATATGGAAATCCCGCATACAATATTATAATATTGACGAAAATAGTATATCACAAATTTTTTTCATATAAAAGGCAAAATATTGGAATTTATGGTATAATCAATGTGGATGGCAGAACATGTAAAAAGGTTTGGGAAGAAGGTATTTCATTGAAGAAGATCATGCGTTTAACAGTTTGCATTATCTATATTATTTCAGGCAGTTTTTTATATTCCTACGCAGTGAATGCATTATTTATTCCTCATGGTTTATTTAGCGGCGGTCTGACTGGCATAGCAATAATCTTACAGTATTTATTCTCATTTCCTGCTGAGATTACCGTGATTATTTTAAATATACCTCTTTTCATCGGCGGCTATGTATACCTGGGGAGACGGTTTGTTTGTCTTAGCATTCTTGGAATTATAAGCATGTCATTTTTTTTGTACTTAACCAGAGGCTGGACAATGGAGATACGGGACACAATGATAGCTTCCATTTTTGGCGGACTCATCTCGGGAATAGGTGCCGGTATTGTAATAAAAAACCGGGGATCACTTGGGGGAGCTGATATTATATCTCTGCTTATAAATAAGTTCTTTTCTTTCAATGTCGGGGGAGTAACGGCAGCATTTAATTTTATAATATTGGGTGCGGCTGCTGTATTACTCAATCTTGAAGCGGCAATGTTTTCTATGGTAGGAATTTTTGTGAGCAGTAGAGCGGTGGATGCCATACAGGCAGGTTTTAACCATAAGAAAACCGTGATAATAGTTTCTGATTTGGCTGAAGAAATGGCCCGGGAACTGTTTGATAACCTTCAAAGGGGAATAACCTTTTTAAACGGGGAAGGGGCATATACGGGCCAGGATAAAAAACTGATTTATATGGTAGTACGTACGATGGAGCTGTCAAAAGTCAGGGAAGTGGTGAAAAAAGTGGATCCCAGTGCTTTTATGTCTATAATTGATACCCGGGAAGTTGAGGGAAAGGGATTCAGTGTAGAGGATATATTCTAATTTATAAGGGGGCTTTTCTATGGATTTGGATTTACTTGTTGAATCATATCGGGATGACATGATACGTTCAACCTGCGGACTGATTGCTATACCCAGCGTAAAAGGACTGGGGCAGCCGGGTAAGCCTTTCGGCCAGGATGTATATCAGGCCCTTGAATATATGCTGCAGCTTGGCAGAAAAATGGGTTTTAATACAAAAAATGTGGATGGATATGCCGGCCATATTGAATTTGGACAAGGTGATAAAATGATGGGCATACTGGTGCATTTGGACGTTGTTCCTCCGGGGGGAGGATGGACCTATCCGCCCTTTGGAGCTCAAATTCACGATGACAGGATTTACGGACGGGGTGCAGTAGATGATAAAGGGCCGGCTGTTGCAGCGCTGTATGCTATGAAAGCCGTTATGGAATCAGGTGTACATGTCAATAAACGGGTGCGCCTTATACTGGGGACTGATGAAGAGAGCGGCTGGGAAGATCTGAGGTATTATTTTGAGCATGAACCCATGCCCGACTTTGGCATCAGTCCCGATGGATGCTATCCCGTAATCAATGCTGAGAAAGGGATTTTGCATGTAGTATTGAAAAAGAAGTTTTCACAAAATGAGCATAATTCCATAAGGCTTCAGAAAATATCAGGCGGTCAGCGGCCCAATATGGTGCCTGATAAATGTAT
>JAMOAC010000511.1 GCA_023621975.1 Bacillota bacterium
AAAATAATAGGTATTACTGGATTTAATGATATAATATGGAGTAACGGAACTGCCATGTTTTATATAGGAATAGGGGATAAACGTTATACAGGCAAGGGGATTGGAAAAGAAGTAATGGAGCTGATGCTTGATTTTGGGTTTAATTAATTGAAATTCCACAGGATTAATTTAAGCGTTATTTCTTATAACGAGCGTGCAATAAGGCTTTATGAAAGCCTGGGGTTTGTTCGTGAAGGTACATACAGGGAATTTGTTTACAGGGACGGAAAAAGATATGATTTGCATCTTTACGGCCTTTTAAAAGCTGAGTGGGAAAAAATGCGTATGTCATAGAACCGTCTCCTGTCGCATAATATAAATTACAGTAATAAATAATAAAGGCGAACAATATGGTATATCTTGACAATGCTGCTACATCATTTCCAAAACCTCTCAGAGTGTATGATGAGATAGACCGGTGTATGCGTACATACTGCGCAAACCCGGGAAGAGGCGGCCATGCCATGTCCATTGAATCGGGAAAGGCTGTTTCTGAAGCAAGGGAGATTATATCTGCATTCTTTAAGATAGATAACCCCCTCAGGCTGGCTTTTACAAAAAATGCAACGGAGGCGCTTAACATTGCCATAAAAGGCGTACTTAAGCCGGGAGACCATGTGATCACCACCTGCATGGAGCATAATTCCGTTATAAGGCCGTTAAAAACCCTTGAAAAAGACGGCGTAATTAGTTTGAGTATTGTGGAAGGCGATAATTTGGGGCAGATAGATGTTCATGAAATGACGGGTTATATAAACAGGCGCACACGCCTTATTGTATGTACCTTGTCTTCAAACGTAAACGGCATAATATATCCGATAAAAGAAATAGGAGAAATGGCGCGTACAAGAGGGATACTTTTTCTTGTTGATGCTTCGCAGGGGGCGGGAACGGAGGAAGTTGACGTAGACAAAATGAATATAGATATACTGGCTTTTTCAGGCCATAAAGGGCTGCTGGGGCCTCAGGGCACGGGCGGCATATATGTAAGGGAAGGAATTGATATTAACCCCCTGATGCAGGGTGGGACAGGAAGTGTTTCTGATTATTTATTCCAACCGGAAATGATGCCTGACATGATTGAGAGCGGAACTTTGAATACACCCGGAATTGTAGGCCTGGCGTACGGAGTGGATTTTATTAACAAAACGGGACTTAACAATATCAAAATCTTTAAGCATTTATTAATTAAGCGGCTGATGGAGGGCATGGAAGAAATTGATGGAATTGTACAGTACAGTGTGAAGGATATCAGCAACAATACCGGAATTGCTGCTATGAATTTCCAGGGGGTGGATTCATCGGAAGTAAGCTATATTCTGGACAAAGAATTTGGAATTGCGACAAGGGCGGGCCTTCATTGCGCACCTCTGGCACATAAAACTCTTGGAACTGCCGGCCAGGGGGTGGTACGTTTTAGTGTCAGCTGCTTCAACACCGTTGAAGAAATTGATTATACCCTTGAAGCATTGAGGAAGATATCTTTAAGGTATAAATAGTTTTTGTTTATTCATTTAATTTGTTTATTCATTTAACAAGTGGACTTAAGTTGTGTTTATGAAATTTAGTTTTAGAAGGAGAGGGTCAATTATGATAAGTGACACTTTGAAAACCGTTATTACCGCAATAATCTTTTTTGCATTAATAGTTGTGGCAATCAAATTTACCATAAAGGTACTGTTTCCAATTGCAGTGGTAATTATTGCTGCATATATAGTTTATATGGTAATTTCTAAAAACAAACGTTAGCCGAGGTATGCAAAAATTTTACCTTATGTAACATAAATGCAGCCTCCTGAATATTATGTAATATGAAAAATTCACTTATTTACTTAAAGGAGGTTTGCATTATGGCAGATAGAGGCAAGTTCTTCTTTGATGATGCAATACTTTGGTTTATAATTCTTTTCCTGTTACTTTTCTGGCGCGGTAGCTATGGAGATGAATACTAAAGCATTCCCTCTAGTGAATTAAATTTATTATACTGGCTTGAACAATTATACAAAGCTTGTTTTTCAAAAAAGGCTTTCAAGGATTTTTGAAGGCCTTTTTTAGGATTCTGCGCGCTGATTTTCCAAAAACTTTTTCTTAAATGCTACGTGCTCTTCATACTCTTTTTTTGAGATCTTTCCTTGTTCCAGAAGCTTATCCAGCAGCCTGATCATTAGTAAACAGCATTCGAT
>JAMOAC010000069.1 GCA_023621975.1 Bacillota bacterium
CTCTCTGTGTTCAGCATGCCCTCCAGCATATAGCTGACAATAACCCAGGAAATAAAGAAAGGAAACAGCATTGTTGACTGGTAAATTTTCAGGAATCGTTTTTGCTTGACTTCATTCAGAAGCAGTGCCATTAGTATGGCATATATTGATCCGATGATAATAAACAGGAAGTTTAAAACAACAGTATTTCTTGTAACAGTCCATGCCCAGGTGGAATCAAAGAAGAACTTGAAATTTTTAAGTCCGACGAAATCACTGCGCAGACCTTTTTTGTAATTGTAGTTCTGAAAGGCAATTATTATGTATGGCAATGTCAAATAACCATATATAAAAGTATATAGGATTGCCGGAAGTGCCAGGATATATAAGAATTTGTGATCCCATATTTCCTTGCAAAACCCGACCTTTTTCCTTAACTTCTGACCTTTCGGCATAGTTTTTTTGCCTGCGGCAGATGTGTTGCTCATTAGAGAATCCTCCTTATTCGGGAATCAGTTATCTGCAACAATTTGAAAACGGATGCCGCCATGCTGCTGTTCGGGCACTGCGATTGATCAACCTGCACAACAACTGGAAACCGGTTATTTAATTGTGATTATACAAGGGATATTTTCCCAAATTGGATGAAGCTTCAATAGTATCGCAGAGAATGTTTTTCATCGTTATTGGTTCGATTTTATCAACCAATTGCATCGCGTACATTATGTTCACATAAATAAAGATGCTTTTATGACTGATGGGAGATTTGCTTCCTTTAGACTGTTACCTGTTATATGTTCTCTGGAATTTAATTATTATCAAGCGCTAAAAGCGGATAACCCGGATATGCCGGTAAAAAATGTACAAGCTAACTGATGCGACAAAGCCTGGTACATCCGGGCGTGGAAACAATACATACATTTGCATTCTGTCGGCAATAAAAAATTCTTCGGATAATTCTGTATCCTAATCATATTCATGATTATTACTAAATCTGGTGTTTTAAGAGCATTTCAGCCAATTCCATGGATTTTACGGAGTCATCCAGGTCTGTGTCAGGAGCTTTGCGAGTCCGCACACTGTCAAAAAACCGGAGGAGCTCATTAAAATACCCGTAACATTTGTGGTATTCGTCGCTTCCGGCCAATGCCCTGCCATCATAGCATACCACTTCTTCTGACCCTCCACCGGTAGAAGCCATGGAATATGAGGGCTTTCCGTTATGAAAAATTATTTTTGCTTCGCATGCCGATGTTCCAAAGCCAAGGTTTATATATGCGCTGGCATTGTAGCCGTGTATTTCAAAGGCATGAACCCGTCCACCGGTTTGATAGTTTGACTTGATAATGCCTGTAACACCGTTATCAAATTTTATTATGGAATTCCAGCTGTTGGGGACAGGACTGTTGTATTGTCCCACTGCAGTTGCTGCGGCCTGGGGATTACCACCGGCTATCCATCTTACCAAATCGATGGCATGTATTACATCGCTTTCATAGGAACTGCTGCAACCGTCATAAAATCTTGCAGAACTGTTTTTAAAAAAGCATCCCTCTACCTGGGTTATAACTGTAGTTTCTTTCATTATTTTTACGATTTCCTGAACAAGAGGAATGTACCGTCTGTTAAAACCGACTTGCACTATTCGACCTTTTTCCCTTGCCTTGTCAGCCAGGGTTTTTGTCTGATAGGATGTTATGCCTGCAGGCTTTTCCACAAAGACATCCAAATCATGGTTCAAGCATTCATAAACTATACGGAAAGCCTGATCCGGCTGAACCAATACGAGAACTGCATCGAGATCCAATTCTGACAGCATCTGGTGATAATTGGAATACCATTTTGGTACCGAATATTTCTGAGAGGTGGACTGGGCTCTGGACTCTATGATATCACACACTGCCCTGACTTCTATATCTTTCATTTCTGTCAAACTGCGCATATGTATGTGGTTGGCTATTCCGCCTGTTCCGATAATGCCTATGGCCAACGTATTATTTTCACTCATAAGTGTTCCTCCTTGATTTACATGCGCACATGACATTATATATGGCTATTTGACGGAAACAAATCAGACAGGTACAATGCAGACTAATAGCTTTTTGTCTTCCACAATCCCTATAATCTCTATTGCCAATATGCAGCCGGTACTTTTTCTTTGAATTGTCAGGCAGCACATGACTTATTTCCATCAAATGAAATCCCAGGTTATGTTTACTTATTGTGATTGTTGATTTTTCA
>JAMOAC010000039.1 GCA_023621975.1 Bacillota bacterium
TTTATCATAGGCAATACACTGCCGGATATGATTATCACGATTACCATTTGTGTTGCAGTACACAAGATAATAAAGGATTAATATTACAAACATAAAAAAGAGGGGAGAAAAATATGAAAACAGCATTAACAATAGCAGGAACCGATTCAAGCGGAGGTGCCGGTATCCAGGCAGATATTAAGACAATGACCACCCTTGGTGTATATGCCATGAGTGCGATTACAGCCTTGACAGCACAGAACACAACTGGTGTTACGGGTATTATGGAAGTTACTCCGGAATTTTTGGGCAAACAGTTGGACAGTATTTTTACTGATATCTATCCAGATGCAGTTAAAATTGGTATGGTTTCATCGGCAAAATTAATTGAAATCATATCTGAAAAGTTGAAATTTTATAATGCAAAAAATATCGTTGTAGATCCCGTAATGGTTGCCACAAGCGGTTCAAAGCTTCTTAAGGATGACGCAATTGAAACTTTGAAAAACACCTTGCTTCGTCAAGCGGTATTATTGACACCGAATATTCCAGAAGCATCTGTATTGTCTGGAATATCTATAGAAAATGAATCGGATATGATTAAAGCAGCTGAAATTATCAGTAATCAATTCGGGTGTGCTGTCCTTTGCAAGGGCGGACATAGAGTAAATGATGCCAATGACTTATTATATTACAACCATAAATTCAAATGGTTTAGAGGTGAGAAAATTAACAATGAAAATACTCATGGAACAGGATGTACTTTATCCAGTGCTATAGCTTGCGGTCTTGCTAAAGGCATGGATTTGGAGACGTCAATTCAAATGGCAAAAGATTATGTATCAGGTGCATTGAAGGCAATGCTTAATTTAGGGAAAGGGATTGGACCACTTAACCATATGTGGAATATCTATAAAGAGGAAAGTTAATTTTGAAAGGTATCTAGATAGATAAACTCCAGTCTGTGAGATTCACAACAGAAATAAAACATTTAAATGTACGATAATTGATCTGGATACCTGTAACCGTGCGGAGATATTCCGAGATGCCAGTAAAGCTTCAAGAGCAGTCAGAGACTGGGTCTTTATGAATACACTTTTCAATGTCATTTATTCCTATATGAAGTATACGAATGTTTCATCATAATGTTTCATCATATAGAAGGGCGATGGCTTATGGATGTCATCTGGTTGCTGAATTTGAAGATAATACTAATAAAATCACTAAAGTGTATTCAATCGGCTGTACTGAACGGGAAGAATTGAAAAGAAGAGGAGAATACGATTGCGTCGTTACGGTGAAACGAATATGTTGTAAACATCATCCGAAAAGGTAAATAATCGTTTTGATTGTGGATGAGAAATGAATTACAATTTGTGCAGACTATGATTCATGAAGAGAAACACCAGAAATATTGTGGAGTGAGATTAATGGAAATATTGGACATTGTTGATGAAAACGGCAATCCGATAGGAGAAACAGTAGAGCGGGAAAAAGCGCACGCAGAAGGCATCATGCACAGGACCTCGCATGTATGGCTTCTTAGAAAAAGATCAGGAAAAGTTCAGATTCTGCTTCAGAAAAGGTGTGAAACCAAAGAAACATTTCCGGGCTGTTATGACATTTCTAGTGCCGGTCACATCCCGGCAGGAAAGGATTTTGCAGAATCAGCCATAAGAGAATTAAAAGAAGAACTCGGTATTACAGCTTCTGCGGATGAACTCATATTATGCGGTGACAGAACAGTAATCTGGGATGACAACTTCCATGGAAAGCCTTTTCATGACAGACAGTATTCACGTGTGTTTGCTCTGTGGCGGGATATAAACGAAGAGGAATTTTCTCTTCAAAAAGAAGAAGTGGACAGCGTGCTGTGGATGGACTTGGACGAATGTATGGAAGCTGTTGAAAAAAATCTGATTAAACACTGCATCTATCTTGGGGAATTAGAAATAGTAAAG
Source organism: Bacillota bacterium (assembly GCA_023621975.1). The sequence continues at coordinate 1,941 of JAMOAC010000039.1, forward strand.
GAAAATATATAATAGGAGACATTATCAAAGCGCTGACAGACAGAAGCTATTTGATATGTTCCCATGGACGGTAGTTTTTCAAAAATGACCGAAAAACCCATTGACATGTTCTCATGAACAAATGGTTGTCAAAATGGCCCATAGACATCAATTCAATCAAATCAAGCCACGTGGAGTGCGTTACATTGATGTCAAGAGTTTTGTAGTGGTGGTGGGAAAACACACTATCAGCAAATCTCTACCATGTAATACTCCAGCAGAATGGAGTCCGGGAA
>JAMOAC010000070.1 GCA_023621975.1 Bacillota bacterium
CAGCTGCGTTAAGCGACGATATTTCCCCTTTCATGGGTATACTTACTGTAAAATCGCATTTTTCCCTTACCAGCCTGCTCATGCCTTCTCCTTCGCTTCCGACGACAAGAGCGATTGGGCCTTTCAGGTCACTCATATAAAAAGGCTTGTCTGCCGAAGCATCCGTACCAACAACCCATATAAACTTTTTCTTCAGATAATCTATCGTCTGGGAAATATTTGTCACACGTGCTACAGGCACATATTCAACAGCTCCTGCCGAAGCTTTTGATACTGCAGCAGTAAGGCCTATAGACCGCCTTTTAGGTATAATTACCCCATGCACCCCGGCTGCGTCAGCCGTCCTTAATATGGAGCCGAAGTTGTTAGCATCGGTTATTTCGTCAAGAATAACAATAAAAGGAGGCTCGTTTTTTGACTCCGCAGCCGCTAAAATATCGTCCACGTCCACATATTCCTTTGCAGCCACAAAAGCAATTACACCCTGATGTGCGCGCGTTACCGACATGTTATCCAGCCTTGACCTGTCAACTTCCTGCACTACCACGCCCTTTTCCCTAGCCAGGGCAATAATCTGATTTATGGAACCTTCCCTGCTTCCGCGCGCTATCAGTATTTTATTTATAGCCCTTCCCGCTCTTAAGGCTTCAATGACAGGATTTCTGCCTTCAAGCCTGTCCGTACTCTCGTCCGGATCGCTGAAGCCTTCGCTGGATTGAAATTTGCCTTGTTCTTTCCTGCTTTTGTCCGCTTCGGTTCTATATTCCGGTTCCCTTCTTTTCCTTTTTGACACCGGACAAACCACTCCTTATCAAAAGATGTTTTAAGTTCCTCAATGCATGTGGCTTTCACAATCCTCGACAGACATCTTCATAACCTCTATTAGCCGTTCATAATCCTTTTTCAGGTACAGGTAACCTATCAATGACTCAAATCCGGTAGCATATTTATATTCCGTTACATCGGCATTTTTCGGTATGGTGCCGGATTTGGCATTCCTTCCTCTTCTTACAATGTCCTGCTCCTCGGGTGTCAGGGAGCTCATAATTCTGTGCACTATATCAGACTGTGCTTTTGCCTTCACAAAACAAGTTGACCTCTTATGAAGCTTGTTCACACTAGCATTGCCTTCACACACCACTAATGTGCGCACAAATACTTCATACACCGAGTCACCGATATATGCCAGCACAAGAGGAGGAATCTGGCTTATGTCTTTCTGCTTTATTTCAAATTCTTCCAATACGTTTTTAAAAAAATCCTTCAATATTTCAACAACCTTTACTTCAATAATAATGATTTTTTAATAATCTTTCATTCCCGTAAACCGCAACAAAATGGTAAGTTATTGTATAAACCATATGATATTATTATAGGCAATTTTTATGCCAAATACAATTGCTGTCTAAAAAGCAAGCACAAATTCCCCAAAAAATTCGGGTACATGAAAGTCAGGCGTGCCCTTCAATATATTGTTCCAGCACATATAGTGAGGATATTTTGTCTCATCACCGCACTTGTAGAAATTCCCTTTCATTTTATGGCCAGGTGTAAACTCAACAGTACCGTATATACCCTTAATGAACTCAAACGGGATGCAAAACTCCACTGACCAGAAGGATTGGCCTTTGTTTTCAATTGACGTTTTAACGCAAAACACTTCCTTCCAGTTTGTGTACAAAAGCTCCCTGTCATTTCTTCCCTCACCTATGCCAAGGAGGAGGGTGCCGAGAGGATTAAACTCAAAATTCATATACCTCTTGTCCGCTTCAGGATTTGGATTTAAGAAGAATTCAAGACAGCTGTCCTTATAAACGGGATCGTTCATGTTTTTGTAAACAGCTTTTATTTCTTCCTCACTGGATTTGAGCATTACATGAAAAGCTTCTTCAGTATAAAACATTTTTGCAGTGGATTTCGGCCTGTAGCCGTTTTCATCCCACGGGGCAAATTCAATATCTGCAGCAGGCACTGCCTGCCAGATTTCATCGCTGACAACCCCTCTAGCACTGGCAACTGACTTATCAATTCTCTTAACTGTATACACCTTGTGCACTTAATCCTTCCTCCCTAAATAAAAACTCCTTAAGTAAACTCCTTAAATAAAACTTTTCACCCGTCTTTTATCTTCAGTACGAATTCTTATAATATCACTAATAAAATATCGCCATGCTTGTAAAAAATCACTATATTAATATAAAAAGCCCCAGGGGCTTTCTGCAAGCCCTGAAGCTTTGATGCATAAACAGCACAGGTTATTTCCTCTCAATTCTGACTTTTACGCCCTGTGGCGTATCCTCGAGTATAATACCCATTCCCTTCAGTTTATCCCTTATTTCGTCCGCAAGCTTCCAGTTCTTCTCCTTTCTGGCCTGCTGCCTTAAGTCTATTAGCTTTTGTATTTCCGGGTCAATTGTATCGTTTTTCACTTTTCTGAGAATTCCCAGAACACCTCCGAGCTCCATAAGCAGGTCATGACAGAAATTGGTTGTCTCTTTGGAAATATTTGCTTCAGGCCGGATATTGCTGTTAATATCCTTTACCATCTCAAATACTGCAGCTATAGCGTCGGCAGTGTTCAGGTCATCCTCCATTGCATCTATAAATTTCTGCTTGTAACCAAGCATTCTTTCCTTAATACCTGCCTCTTTTTGCTTTGCCTCATCGTCCGCTGCACTTTCTTCAGCTGTATTTTCAGCCATATACTTCAGGTTTTCGATGCAGTTATATATTCTTTCAAGCCCGTTCTGCGCCTGGGTAAGCAGTTCACGGCTAAAATTGATAGGGCTCCTGTAGTGGGCAGAAAGCATAAAGAACCTTATTACCTCATAATCAAACTCTTTTGCAATTTCTCTTACAGTGAAGAAGTTTCCTGCGGATTTTGACATTTTTTCATTGTTTACATTTATAAAACCGTTGTGCAGCCAGTACCTTGCAAATGGTTTGCCGTTTGCCGCCTCACTTTGCGCTATTTCATTCTCATGATGCGGAAATATCAGGTCCTGCCCTCCGCTGTGAATATCTATCGTTTCGCCGAGATACCTGTTAGCCATTGCCGAACATTCTATATGCCATCCGGGCCTTCCTTTTCCCCACGGGCTGTCCCAGGCAGGCTCTCCCGGTTTTTGTGCCTTCCACAGCGCAAAATCCAGGGGATCACGTTTTCTTTCATCCACATCAATTCTGGCCCCTGCTTCCAGATCGTCCAGTTTCTGGTGAGAAAGCTTGCCGTATTCCTTGAATTTTCTTGTATCAAAATAGACGTCACCGTCTGCCACGTATGCAAATCCCTTGTCTATAAGGGTGCTGATAATCTCTATTATTGCATCTATGTTCTCCGTTGCCTTTGGATGGACCGTGGCTTTCTTTATTCCAAGCCCTTCTGCGTCAACAAAATATTCTTTAATGAATCTGTCAGCAAGCTCCTTGACCGTAATGCCTTCTTCATTGGCCCTTTTTATCATTTTGTCATCAATGTCGGTAAAATTCTGGACAAATTTTACATTGTACCCCCTGTATTCAAGGTACCTTCTCAGGGTGTCAAAAATTATAAATGGCCTGGCATTTCCTATATGAAAATAATTATAAACAGTCGGGCCGCAAGAATACATTTTTACTTCTTTTTCATCCAGGGGTATAAATTCTTCTTTCTTCCTTGTCAGGGTATTGTACAGCTTCATATGTGCATCTCCTCTCAAAACTTTTCTATTTTTTTGTCACGCCTGTGCGTCTCCATTATTCCCTGCCGTGCGCTCGTCTGATGGGGAACCGTCTCCCGTCATACCCGTCATATTGCCACCTGCCAGGGAGACGTCTCCTGTCAGATTTGCCACTATTGCTTCGAGTTTTTCAAGCCGGTTTCTGATTCTGCATATTTCCTGAGCTACCGGGTCGGGAATGGTAATCTGGTCAAGTGCCTCTGAAGGTGCAGGTGTAACCCGCACATTGCTTCTTTTAACGGTCCTTCCCGGTACACCTACCACTGTAGTGTTAGGTTCCACTTCATTTAATACAACAGCATTGGCACCGATCCTGGAATTGTCTCCGACCTTAAAAGGACCAAGCACCTTGGCTCCTGTACTTATTAGCACATTGTTTCCTATCGTGGGATGCCTTTTGCCCTTATCCTTTCCTGTGCCTCCCAGCGTAGCTCCATGGTAAATAGTGCAGTTATCGCCTATTTCAGCCGTCTCTCCTATCACAACACCCATTCCGTGATCTATAAACAGCCTCTTGCCAATTTTGGCTCCGGGATGTATTTCTATACCCGTAAGGAATCTGGAAAACTGCGAAATAAACCTTGCTATAAAAAACATTTTTTTATTGTAAAACCAGTGGGCAATCCTGTGAAAAAATATAGCGTGAAATCCCGGGTAAAGGAGTATCACTTCCCATATGTTCTTAGCGGCAGGATCCCTTTCTGCAATTGCTCGTGCATCGTCAAGTAACTGTTTAAACATCTTCCATTCACACCTTTTTATATACTTACAACTTCTTATACAGTTTATTAATTGTTTTCAAATTATAATTCTTTTTCCAATTATCAAATGTTTTATTTTGAATTTATCGAGTGTATTTATTGTATAAGTACAAACTTTCTACATAACGTTTTTAACAATATCTCATTGGTTTTTACAATATAATTATTACCACTGTTTATCCGTTTCAAAAAATCAAACAACAGTATTGGAAGCCTGGCCATCCACAGCTCAGAACAATAATAAACCCCGCCATGAATATAGAGGCGAGGTTGTTCGCGGTTCCACTCTAATTTGGAATAAAAAGGGAAAACCCTTTTTACCGGTACTTGCATAACTACGTTACAATAGTACTTGCAAAGAAATGCTTACAGTACCAACTCATTTGCATAACGGCGCATCACCGTAAAGGCTTACTGGCATCATGCTTTCAGCCTTTAAGCTCACAGACGCACTTCTCCGATTCCTTACTTAGGATTGCTCCCAGCCCAGCGACAACCCCTCTCTTTAAGCAGGCGAACAGGATACTCTTTCTGATCATCGCCATATACTTTATTCAATTGTTAAAAAAAAAAAAACATTCGTGTGTAATATTGTATCAAAATTAATTTTTAAAGTAAATATATCTATAAAAAACGGACTGCATAATAATGTTAAAAATGGATATATACTTACACTGCAGTGCAATTATATCACTTGAATAAATGTTAAAGTATTAATCAATAATAATAGTGAGCTGTTATGTTTATGCTATTTTATTCACTAAACCAAAAAAAGGTTAATAAAAATTCAAACAGCTGAAACCTAAACCGAAGGGATGTGATTAATTGGCTGAGCAATACGGAGAAAACACAAGAAATGAACCCTTTAATATAACCCATTTTATAATCAGGTTAATAGTAGGTGCTGTTATTCTTGCTATTACTGCAGCCCTCACGCCGGGCTTCAGGATAGCCGGAATTTGGCCCCTTATTCTTGGAGCGGTGGTACTTGCTCTGTTGGATTATCTTGCAGCAAAACTCCTTGGGGTTAACGCAACACCTTTTGGGAGAGGTATTACAGGGTTCATATTGGCCGCTGTAATAATATACGTTACCCAATTTTTCGTAAGCGGCTATCAGGTAACAGTTTGGGGAGCTCTAATCGGAGCATTGGTATATGGAATAGTCGACCTCATTATTCCAGGCAGAGCAATGTAAATTTAAAAGCAGTTTGTGGACTCAAAAAGATGGCAGAGGGGTTTTTCAAATCCCTCTGCCGTTCTTTTTAAACCGCTAAGTTGTTATGGAAGATTAGAATTGGTTATCAGCCGTTTTCTTCCCTCATCTTTTTCTCCTCGGCAAGTGCCCCCGGGAAGTCAAATATCTGTGGCGGATAGAATTCGTCAACCGGGAATTCTATGGTGTCAAACAGATCGCACGGATTTTCCTCGGTTGCAGCTACGCACTCTTTATTCGGTACGCAGAAGCTGAATGCAGGTATAAGAAGCTGAACAAATCTTACAAGCTTGATTATGGAGAATAAGCCAATGGTTACAACAACTCTCCTTGTAGGAAGCTGTCCGCCCAGTCTCTCCTCAGCAAGTGCCTTGTAATCAATGTCATCATCTTCGTCATCGTCGCCAAGTGCTTCTATAACTCCTCTCGGCGCCTGTTCCAGGCAGCAGGTGTCGTCAAACAGTTTATCAAGTATATCCTGTATTTTTGCTCCGAGGCAGATCGGCTCTGCTACTTCTACTTTTGCAATCGGCAGATTATCCTGCTGAAGTTCGGATGTAACCTGATCGTCTATTCCGTGCTTTACAAAATGAGCCTTGAATATTTTTACATTTCCTTCCGAACCGAAAAGAATTACCTTCTTGTCGAAAACTACAAGCCCGTCTTTTGTTACAATATGTGTTCCGCCGGGACCGCTGCCGTTAGGAATGAAGAAGTCAAGCGTAACCTTGATAAAGAACTTCACGTCTACAGTGTAGAAGCCTCTCTTGAAAGGAACGGGCTCTACATCAACGAATACGTCCAATATTTCAGCCCTTCTGCACTTTACGTTAATTGCCATGTTAATCAGGTATTGAACATAATCATGGTTCTTAAATATTACTTTTGCATCTTCTATACAGTCTTTTTCCCTGCATGAATCATATATCTTTTCCGCCTGTATACATACTGCTTCCCTGATTTTTGACAGATCCCTCTCACTTATCAAGCCGGCAACAACTTTATCGTAATTATGACCCATAAATCTAGCCTCCCTTACTATTTCACGATTTTATATATACTCTTAATTACATAATATGAAGCTACTGTTTTTTTGTGATAAATAAGATAAATAATTTCTAAGCATGCAGTAATTTTTATCCGTTTGTTAATCTCCATTAATTCATCATCATATACTGATAGAGAAGTTATAACAGCGTTTGAATGCTGCTTAAAATTAAGGAAAGGCAGGTGGAAGGAGGCAACATGTACAGCTCCGACAAAAAACAGTTCATTTTCAGGCAGTCGACAGGAAAAATCCTCAATTTATACCATGACAGCAGATTGGGGCTGTGCCTGAGTTTGTTAACCAAGCGCAACATATGGACAGAACCCGTATCCTTGCAAAAGAACGCTCAAAAATACTTTTTTGCAGACATTGATCCGGAAGACAGGATTCATATACTCTTCCAGGATAAGCAGGGAAATATATTCTATTCCTGCATGGAAAACGAATCGGTCAGTACAATACCAATATTGACCAGCAAGGCAAACTCATCCTATGACAAGCATTTTTATCTTGTACCTATGAGAAACGGCGTACACGTATTTTATGTCCTGCTGCACAACGGATCATATTTGCTTTCACACCAGAAACTGGAAGATGACAAGGTACTTACTCCCAGGGTAATTGACTACGTGACCGGCAGTGAGTTCCCCTATTCCGTAATACTGGATAAATCCAACAATTTATATGCTTTCTATCAATCATCTGACGGAAAGCACCTGCAGCTTGGCTGCAAAAAATACAACACGGCACAGGACTTCTGGGGTGATTTTACCGCAATAACAAGGTTTGACGGCGATTCGGAATATCCCAGGACAATCATGGATAAGGACGGCATAATACACATATGTTACCAGCGGCATGCTCAAAACCAGTATGAACTTGTCTACCAGCAAAAAATTCCCGACCGGAACATCTGGACCGGTGAATGTGTAATACATTCCTCCTCTTATCCATTTAAGGATTTTTCAATCCTTTACCTGGAAGGTACCATAATAATTTTCTGGATAAGAGAAAACGTCATATATTATTCTTCCTCCAAAAATTCCGGAAATACCTGGAGCAGGCCGTCAAGGTATAATTTCCCCGTAGGCAGGCAACTTATGTGTTTTCATTATAATTCAAACATGCCTTATGATATTGCAAAAGTATCCGTAAGGGAAATACCCGGAGCTTTTATAAACGGAATAAAATTTGCATTCTTTGAGCAATCACTGGAAACCGCCAGATTATCCACCCATGATTTAAAAGATATGATCCTTGACAGTCTTAAGTCTATTAAGGGGTCTGTAGAAGAGCTTGAGGAAAGCGACAGGGATCTTGAAAGGGAAATTTCCCGGATTGGCATGGAACTGAACAAACTGGAAAAGGAGTTTGTGAAATACACTGTAAAGTTTGATTATCTTCAGAATCAGCTAAATGAACTTAAAAGTATTGCCGACAAATTTGAAATATTCAGAAAAACAGTGCTCAAGGAAAAAGCCGGGCCGATAGAAACCATGGTGGAAATAACAACAGATACGGAAAATGGAATAACAGCAGATGCTGAAAAAGAAACCGGCAATATGGGAAATACTGTTGAAAAATTAAATGAGTAACGTAAATAAAGCAAGTAAAGCTAAAAAAGTAAGTAAAGTAAATAAAAAGTAAATAAAGCAAAAGAAGAAATAAGTGAATGTGGCAAAAATAAATTATAAAAAAATCATCCATGCATAGCGCATGGATGATTTTCAATGAACCCCAAAATGCCGTTCCCCTATATTTTGACACCTAGCCTCTGCTAGGTGGGTGTCCTGTTGAAACCTTCAACCTTCCTCCGCCGTTACATCCGGTGACAGCCGGATGTCGGAATTTAATGAGGCCTGGCTTCCAGCTTCAAACTCCGGACTCCCTTATGTCCGCTGTAGGTTCAAAATTATAGGTTGATCCGGTCATTTCAGGAATAGCGCTTTTTCTATGTTTATTATACCATCCATAAAAACTCATAACAAATAAACTCTAAGTGATTTTAACTTGCTCAGACATTCAATTATGAGGTAAAACGCCGTAATACTCATTAATTCAAACTCTTCACATCTCCGGCTTTTAATTTATTCCAGCAAATTTCAGGCTAATATATTCTTTCATACTTATTTTTAAAAGCCAAAGGGATTATTTTATATATCTCTCTTACAGGGGTATTGAGCTTATTCGCCGTTTCAATCACCAGATCCATATACTCCATTGGGAACTTCAAACTGTATCCGCAGCCGCTTTTTGCTATCTGGCATGGTGTCGATACTACTTCAAATACATAACCGGATCTTTCCAGAATCCTGCAGATATTGTATACATAATTTCCCGAATCGAATACCGCAAAGCAATCCATGTTTACAAGACACCCCTGTTTTCAGTATGTTTTTAAAGCATCGTACGTGTATCGCAGTTTCCTCAATAACATAATACTAATTACGGGTGTTAATTGTTACTTGAACTTGAACATTTTTATTTTGCATTAACACTTTTATTGCCTGCCGGTACCGATTTTATGTTCTCTTGCGTAGTAAAAGAGATACTGCTGGGCAAAACCTGCCAAATCTCCAAAATAGCCAGCCGCAAAATCCTGTATCTCGGAAAAGGTTGCAGGCCTGCCAAAATACAGTTCCCCCATAACTCTTTTCACCCATACGTCAGTCGGAAAAACGTCATACTTCGTACCGCTGTAAAGGAGGGTACAGTCAGCTACTTTATCCCCTACCCCCGGAAACTTTTTCAGTTCCTTCCTTGCCTCATCTGTTGTCATACCTGCCAGGCCGGCCAAATTTACCCTTCCCTCTTTCACCATTCTGGCAGTTTCCAGTATGTATCTGCACCTGAATCCTCCCTTGCACATCTCCAGCCGTTCCAGATCAGAACCTGCAAGGCTGTCCACGTCCGGAAAAGTATAGTAACTCTTTCCGTCCATGACAATTTCAGAACCGTACATCCGGGAAATTGCCGCCACGACTTTCATAATCATGGGAATTCTGTTATTTGCGGAAATAATAAATGAAATCAGTGTTTCCCATAAATCCTGCCTCAAAAGCCTTATGCCGTATCCAAACCTTATGGCGTTTTTCATGATTTCATCTTTTGAAAGCTTTTCTTTTATCTCAGAGTAATCCCTTCCCAGGTCAAAGTAATCAAACCAAATATTTTTAAAGTCCTCAGCCGTTGAATTTGAAATTTCCAGCTTCCCGTCATCATAGCGAACATTTACGGCTTTTCCCTTTGCAACACCGCAATAGCTTCCGTCATCCTGCTTTATCCACCTGAAGCATTGCCCGCATTCAAAAATATGTACGGGATTAAAATCCTTTACTTCATTCACTATGACCTTTCCGTCCTGTTCCTCTATCCTGTAGCCTCTGTATATTATAGCAATCACCCTCTATACTTTATTGTTAATATATATCAGCTTATATTTGATAACTTATACCTGTCTGCTCATATTCGTTAGCTGATATTTGACAGCTGATATTCATTAACTCATACTTTTTAGCTCACGCTTGTTAGCTTATATTCGTTGGCTTATACTTGTAAGCTCATATTTGGCAGTCTTATCTATTGGCTCATATTTATTTGTTTGTGCTTGTTTGTTTATGCTTATTGCCTGTATTTGCCTATGCTGTAATACCTTTCAGGCTGCTATGCTGTTTACATTTATACTATATATACCCCATTTTATGTGATATAATGTTTGCAGGATATTTTTTATTAACATAATATTTATATTATTTTTAATATTAAATTTAGATTTTATATTAAATTTTTTATTGAATTTTTAATATTGATTCATTAATAAATACTGATTAATTAATACTTGAATTTTTTATATTGATTTATTTTAAATGTTAAATTATTTTAATTATTGAATTGTTTTTAACATAAAACCTGAAAAAACAGTTATAGTCTCAAGTAGTGGTGTAAATTTCGTGGAGGCTAATTGACAAAAGTAACCACGATATGATTTCTACTTTATTAGGGAAACAAAACAAAACAAATAAAGTAGAGGAG
>JAMOAC010000105.1 GCA_023621975.1 Bacillota bacterium
GTTAATGCTTAATTCCTTTTCAAGTTGTTTCTCATTGTACTTACCGTTTTTATACTCAATTTTACTGTAGTCCGTTTCGTCAAAAATACCATAGTACCTGAAAGGCACAAGCCATCCTTTGTTTATGGCTTCCTTCAGCCTGACCTCATACACGAGGTTATAGTCACACAGGGCAAAAACATCCTGGTTATCAAGCCTCTCAGGTGTTGCAGTAAGCCCAAGCAGGAACTTGGGCCGAAAATACTCAATAACATTCAAATAGCTTGCTGCCACGGCATGGTGAAACTCATCGATAATAATATAATCAAATTCATCCCTTTTAAAATAGTTGTCATTCAGATATTCTTTTCGCCCCAGGGTTTGAACTGTGGCAAATAATATATCGCAATCCCTGTCTTTTCGTTCTCCGCTGAAGAAGCCGGTTGAAGCCTCAGGCCTAACGCATTTGAAAGTTCTCTCAGCCTGAAGAAGGATTTCTTCCCTGTGAGCTACAAAAAGGACTTTTTTATAATCTTTTGAATCAAAGGCTGCCAGAAATGTTTTTCCTGTACCGGTAGCAGCAACCACCAGGCCTTTATCCCATCCTTCAAGCCTGGATTTCTTCAACTCGTAAAGGGCTTCTATCTGAGGGCCTATTGGGCGCGGATACTCTACAATTTTGCATTGATTCAGCTCATTTGAATCAACTGCATATTCCTGTCCGGGCTCAGCGGCATTTTTTCTTTCTTTTGATGCGGCAGCCTCAGATGACCTAGGCGCACACGTTCCGTCTTCAAGCCTTTCCAGTTCTTCAAAGAGTCTTGGCCTTTTCCAGCTTTTTGAATACCTTCTCAGTTCATTATCATCGACTACTATGGAATGATTGAGAAACAGGTCTTCAAAAGTTTTCTTAAAATGAAAATAATCTTCCGGACTTGTTTTGGAACAGATCCTGTAGTTCCACTCAATACCGTCGGTCAGGGCTGAACGGGACATATTTGAAGAACCTATATAGATTTCGCCGCTGTCCTCAAATTCAAAAATGTATGCTTTCGGATGAAAAGATTTATTAGGAACGTTGTAAAAACGCAAATCGACCCGGTCTCCCAACAAATCCTTGAGAAGGTAAAGGGCTTGAGGCTGGGTGATATTGAGATAATTTCCGCACAGGATTCTAATTATTGCACCCCTGTCAACGGCTTGCTTAAAATCCTCCTCCAAAAGCCTGACGCCGGATTCCATCAGGAATGCTACAATAACATCTATTCTTTTTGCCTTTGAAATTGACTCTTTAAGGCGATTATATAAATGATCCTTATCACCTGTAACGCAATTCCTGTTGAAGAAACCGTCAGGATATAGAGATGAGTATTCAACCATTTGCATAATCACCTTTAAGCCTTTTTATCCGTCATACTCCACAAGAGGCTTTTTAAAGTTCCTTATCCCACCCCTGGGATTGTCAACATCCCCAGAATATCTTGGAATTACATGTATGTGAAGGTGAAAAATGGTTTGTCCGGCTGCTTCTCCGACATTAATTCCTATATTATACCCATCAGGTTTCAATTCACTATCAAGCAATTCTTTAACTTTATTTATCAGTTCATAAAATGCCTGCATTTCATCCGGCGTGGAATCAAAGAAACTTGCATAATGCCTTTTAGGTATTACAAGCACATGTCCCTTGTTTACAGGGTAATTGTCATATATTGCAAAGGCAAGTTTATTTTCAGCAATATACTTTTTGCTTTTCAAATATTCGCAAAATATACAGGACATAAAAGCCTCCAAATAAATTATATCTTCCTAACAATATCATTCGATACTTTACCTATATAGTCATAATTTTACTATATAGCTAATTTTACTATATAGCTAACCCAATTACAATTAAATAAAGGTCAAAGACGGTGTCAACTTGTTGTAGGATTTTGCTAGACACCTTCTTTGTAGATTACCAAATAATGCTCATACCAGCCGCTGTTGCCTTCAATTGCTTAAAGTACGGCACGTTTTCCCTTGCCTTAGCAAAGGTATATTGCCCAGTTTTTCTAAACCAACGCTTTTGAATACTTTTGTAGCCTTAGCCATTACTTTTTTCGTTACTTTATACCTGGCTTCGGTTTTGTTTAGATGTTCTGGTGTTACCTGACCACCACTGCTGCAATAGGCTCTCAATTTCGCCATCGCTTGCAAACCTCTCCTGCTCCAACCCATCGGACGACTG
>JAMOAC010000457.1 GCA_023621975.1 Bacillota bacterium
CATATTTTTAATTAACCGATGCTTTGTTACTGATGAAATTGATCAGGCAAATATTGCCATTTCATGCCAATGGGACAGCCTTCTAAAAATCCAGGCATAGGAACTGAAATTCATTTGTAACATCGTAAAAAAATATTCATTTCTTAACAAGGTCTTAAAAGCCTTGATAAATCAATATTATGTTAAAAACAGTGGAAAAGCCACTGGCGATATACTATTTATTTTGAAGGAGGGACAAGTATGTACAAAGTTATCATTGCAGACGATGAAGAAGTAACAAGAAGCGCCTTTAAACTAATGATAAGCAATAATTTCTCAGAACTTGAAGTAGTAGCAGAAGCGGAAACCGGTAGAGAAGCAATTGAACTTGCTCTTGAATATAATCCGCATATTATGATAATGGACGTAAAAATGCCCGGTATTGACGGCCTGCAGGCTATTGCGGAAATTAAGCAACAGAACCCTGAAATGAAATTCATTGTAGTGTCTGCTTATGATCATTTCAAGTATGCCAATGAAGCCATCCGACTCGGTGTTGAGGATTATATCTTAAAACCTCCCAAGCGTAAAGAAATGATTAACGTGATAAGGAAAGTTATTCAGACAATTGAAGGAGATAAAAGGAAAAGAAACAAATTGCTTGACCTGGAAGAGAAGTTTAATATCCTGATACCCATGCTGAAAAGTGAATTTGCTTATTCGCTGATATTCGGGGATATTGAAAAAATTCGAAACATCAACTATCCGAACTTACTTGGGATAAAATTTGATGCCGGAATTTCAATGATTGCCTGTTTCAACAATTTCAGCTATCCTGACAATATTCAAAATGAGCTGGGAAAGAACTACATGAATCATCAGGTTTTGGAGCTAATAAAAATATTTTTTGAGGAACAGGAGATTGCCTGTATTGTAAGTCCCATGATCTCGGGAAAGATAAGCATATTCATACCAAGGGAAAAGGGGGAAGACCCTTATGCCGTAAGGCTTTGGTCAATAGATATCGCGAAAAATCTATTGAGAAAAATTCAGTGCAGCACAAATGTAAAATGTTTTATAGGTATCGGTGAATACCATGAGAACATAGAGGGTGTAATGACTTCATATAATGAAGCATTAACTTCACTGAGCAATCCTGTTGAACCTGGAGAAATTGTTCACTTTGGTGATATTAAAGGTGCTCGTGCTTATCAGAGAAAGTATCCGATCCACCTGGAAAGGGTTTTATGCGATAAGATAAGGCAGGGCGATATTGACGGATCATTGAATACTTTCAATGAATTTTTTACTGAAATCTCAAAAGAGGAAATACCGAGGCTGCTAAGCCTGATATCCGAGCTGATGATAGTTGCATCCCGGGTGCTTTATGAGTTTGTGGATGAAGAAAGTGCATTATATGCTTTTGACCTGAGTGAACGTGAAAATTTATATACTCTTTCCTCACCACAGGAGATCAAGAACTGGTGTAGCAGCAGGATCAAGCTTATTGCAGAAACTATAGGAAATATTAAGAAAAAACATGAAGACAGCATAATTGCCAAGGCTATAGAGTTTGTTAACGAAAACTACACAAAGGATATAAATCTTGCAGACGTGGCAAAGCATGTTTCTGTAAGTCCGTATTATTTAAGCAAGCTCTTCAAATCAGAAAGGAATCAGAATTTTATAGAATACCTTACGGATTTGAGAATAGAAGCAGCAAAAAAGATGCTGGTCGATTCAGATATGAGCGCAAAGGAGGTGTGTTACGCGGTCGGGTACAGTGACCCCAGTTATTTTAGCAAGGTTTTCAGAAAAACAACGGGGTTGACCCCGGTTGAGTTCCGGGAGGTTAATAAATAATGTATGGAAAGTCAAATACTTTTTTACGCGTTTCCATATGTATTACACTGATAATTGTTTTTATTGTTTCCTTGTATTATTTCTCCAGGTTGTTACTGAAAAACATATCATTGTTTAGGGAGGTTAGGTCAAAACCCACTAGCAAGATAAAAATAGGATTTTCTTTTGCCACGATTCAGGAAGAGCGCTGGAAGAGAGATATAAATTTTTTTGTTGCCAGAGCAGAGGAACTGGGTGCAGAAGTTCTCATACAGGCTGCAAACGGAGATGAAAACCTGCAGAACTCCCAGGCTGAAAACCTTATAACCCAGGGAGTGGATGTACTGGTAGTTATTGCCCAGAATGGTGAAACCGCTGCTGCCA
>JAMOAC010000520.1 GCA_023621975.1 Bacillota bacterium
GATATGTAATTTATTATACATTCTCTTGCCAGTTTCCATTCTCCGGTAACCGCCAATGCGCACAGGGATTCCGGCCCGTCATTGCTCCAGACACCCTGCCAGGTATTCTTGTCAGGCGCTATAAATACCGGAAACCTGTTAAAGTCAATGCTGAATACATTGACAGCGACATTCCACCAATGCCATAACTGTCTTCTCAGTATTTCCTCTTTTGTCAGAGTGACCGCTTTATCCATATATTTATTGTAATATGTATAGTCGCTGCTGAATTCAATTACTGGACAGGAGTTCAAATATTCATTCCAGAACTTCCTGCTTTCCGTCAACATTGCTTCCGTATTTATATACAAGTTGCGGGCTTCGTTTTCAGCTGCTTCCCTGTCAATATGATATGAAATGGCAATTTTGGTCTGTCCTTCTCTGTTAAACCTGATTACGACGGAATTTTCATCTGAATCTATATACTCTGCAATTCCGTTATGTCTGAATACAATATGATAAATACCATCAATTAATATAATTTTGTTATCCTCAATTAATGTTTTTATATTCATGCTATTTTTATTTTTTCTTCCTGAAGCATATGAGCTTTTTATTATCATGCAGGCAGAAGCAGATGGGGAAACGGAATCAACAGTTACAACAGCTCCGTAATTATGCCATGGAAAGCTCATTGTATAGTTTATATCCTCCGTGCGAATAAAAACATTATCCGGATTGTAAATACACTCCCTGATTTCTCCATAATTCTCAATAGATATACCAAATAGAATCCTCTTGCTTGTAAATGCTCCTGATCCATATTGAGATATTTCACCATCGCCGATATCAACCGGGATTGTATAAAAGGTGTATGAAAAAGGAACGTCACACTCTTCAGCATACCACCTCAGGTTTCCAATCCAGCTGTCTATTCCTATAGGAGTCTTACGTCTGTAACTCAACATGCTGTATAGATTTTTCGACATTGTTCATTCCTCCGCTTTTACTGTTTACTATTGTTAATTAACTTATTGTATTAGTGTCGTGCAGTAAATTGTAAATGTTTATGCGACCATCCCTAATTTGGTAATAACAGCATCGACAGTTACCCCTTTTACTGCACAAGTATATGCAAACTTGGCAATTGAAACCAAGTATTGTTTCCGGAAATACCCTATGGTATCTCCCAAATTATCAAGCTTTAAGGTTTTCTTGTTTGAAACCCTAAAAAGCTCCAGGAAAGTGTAGGCCATAAAGACCATGCTCCAGAAGCGCTTTATTGAAGTTAAGGATTCTACCTGGTATTCATCAAAACCAAGTGAGTTCTTTTGATACCGGTAACTTACCTCAATACCCCAGCGGTTCTGGTAATATATAAGGATTTCGGAGGTGGTAAGGCTAACATTCGTACTTAGTACAAATGCTGGTTTATCGGATAAATCAGGCTTGCTCCAACAAAACAGAATAACGGCATTTTCAAGGTCATTGATTTTACCCTCATACCTATAAACATAGTAAGTATCGTCACCTGCTGTAACTAGGCTGGTTTCGTCCTTACTGATAAAGGTTGAAAATTCTCTGACACTTGTTTTAATGCCTCCAGGGTAAATCACTCTATTGGATTTTATTCTTCCAATGGTGTGATAACCTTTCCTTAAGGCATGGAGCATCACTTTACCCGATGTATACCAAGCATCCAACAATAAGTACGTTGTTTCTGTAACCGGTATAAATTCATCAATAAGCTGCATTGCAAGCTCTTGTTTATTCTTAAAATGCTTCTTTGCTTTATTGCCAAAGAACTGCTTTCTAAGATAGAGCCTGAAGTTTTGTGGCAGTGAGTACTCGGAAATTTTATAATGAGAAGTAACTACGCAATGAGACCACATGGATTTTCCGTCACTGTGTGAATGGTGGAAATCAAGGCCTTCAATCTTTTTGGTAGACTTATCTTTTTTACTCAAAGAGTCGTCTATGATGAGAAAGCCTGCAGTATCTTCATTCACGCTATTACGGACAACATTTAGAGAATGGTTAATTCTCTTGTGGTCCACATAATCGTTACTCCATTTATACTCTCCGAGGAATCTTGAACCACAGCTTCTATCCCGGTTACAGGTATGTTTTGAATAGATCCTGGAAACATTTTTGCTTCCCTCGGTGGTAATAATGCCTGAGACCATATGGACCATATGATTTTGTATGGCTTCAGAATAAGGTA
>JAMOAC010000339.1 GCA_023621975.1 Bacillota bacterium
CTTCAGATGCCCTATTCTTTCAAGAGCATCCTCTACCCTCTGCCTCTTATACTCTAACTGCCCCTCATAAGACAAATGCTGAAGATGACACCCGCCGCAGGCTTTAAAATAAGGACAGGGCGGCTCTGTGCGTTTTTCTGACCTTTGTATTATATGAAGCAGCTTTCCGTATGCAAAATTTTTAGTTACTTTGACAATCTTTACAAGAATCCTCTCTCCGGGAAGGGCTCCTTCAACAAATACAGTAAACCCTTTTATTCTGCCTACTCCCTCACCGGTGGAACCCAGGCTGTCTATATTCATTTCATAGTCTTTATTTTTCTCAACCGGTATCTGAGTTGTGCTCATTTTTCCTATTTCCTCCTAAAAACTTGAGTATAACAAAAAATAAAAATTTGTTACGTATTTCTTATATTGTCCTATCAGTTTACTCTATAAGGGATGATAGCGTCAATAAAACAGATTTTTTCTCAAAGTGTAATCTATATCACATATTTTTGTTTTATTGTCAGGTATAATTCAGGCATAGATAATATTAGAAACGAAGGGAGTAGATTACAAATGAAACGACAGATAATTCATATAGATGAAGAAAAGTGCAACGGTTGCGGCCTTTGTGTGCCCAATTGCGCGGAAGGCGCCATCCAGATTATAGATGGAAAAGCCAAACTGGTTAAGGATCAATACTGCGACGGCCTGGGAGCCTGCCTGGGACACTGTCCTCAGGGTGCCCTTACATTGATTGAAAGAGAAGCTGAACCGTTTGACATGGAAGAAGCCATGAAATTCGTAAAGAGCCTTAAAGAAAATGAAGAAGCCGGAAAAAAGGCAACAGAACAAAAGCCGCAGGAGCAGAAACAGCAGACAGAAAGAAGAATTCCGATCAGCGGCGGCTGCCCGGGCAGCATGATGCGTTCTCTTAATCATAATAATACAGCTCATACTCCGGAAGCAGCAGGAGAGGGAGACATATACTTCAGCTTAAAATCCCAGCTTCAGCAGTGGCCGGTACAGTTAAGCTTGGCGCCAATTCAGTCACCTTATTTCCAAAATGCAGACTTCTTGGTTACTGCTGACTGTGTTCCTTATGCTTATGCAGACTATCATCCCAAGCTGTTAAAGGGCAAAAAAGTTGTAATAGGTTGTCCAAAACTTGATGATCTTGATGCTTATATCGAAAAATTGACTGCCATATTCGCTTTAAACGATATAAACAGTATTACCGTTGCTTTTATGGAAGTACCATGCTGCAACGGAATCGTATATGCCGTGGAACAGGCAGTGAAAGCATCGGGTAAAGACCTGAAAGTGAATAAAGTAAGAATAACAATCGATGGGAGAAAACAGGAAATAAAACAATAGTTATGGATAAACCTATCAGTTTAAGGGTAAGTTATATAGGGAAAATATATTAAACGAAAGATGGTGAGTCAATGAAAGGCAAGATATCTTTACTGTTATCAATTATTTTTATCTTTGTTGCGCTTGCTGCATGCGCACCTCAACCGGCAGAACCTCAAACAAGTCCCTCTCCCAGTCCGTCTCCTTCGCCGGTGGAAACAACCAGCCCCACCCCGACAGAGGAAGACAATGATCCGACTCCTGGGGAAAACGGCGATAATACTGCGCCGGAACAACTTGAGGACGGCATTTATGAAGGCCGCTCTGAAGCTGATGAACGCGGCAATTACGGTGAAGTAAAAATAAAAGTTGCCAATGGAAAAATAACTGAAGTTGAATATACAGAATACCAGAAAGATGATAAACCAAAGTCTGAAGAAACCGGATATGAGTATAAAGAAGCTCTTGAAGCCTTTGAGGAACTGCCGAAGCGGCTGGTAGAAGCCCAGGACATAAATGAAGTGGACGATTACTCCGGTGCAACATCTACCAGCAAACACTTTAAGGAAGCAGTAAAAGAAGCATTAAAAAGCGGACCTGCAACAGACGATGATGATCTTGGTGACAAAGAAACTGAAGAACCAACCGAAGAAAACACTGAAGAAGACACTTCAAGCTAAAAGCTTTATTTATTCGAACAGTTATTATTCTTAATTCCCTGAAAGTTTTTGATAGATCTTATAAACTTCAGGGAATTTTTTCTTTATATTTATTGGTTTAAGATCACGATTGGTAAAAGCGTGAACGGTACTGCCCCTTGCTAAAACTGCTCTGTCCTCATCTCTTATAACCTCGT
>JAMOAC010000227.1 GCA_023621975.1 Bacillota bacterium
GGGCCCCATTTTGAACAACATAGGAAATGTGTTATATGTCATTGTTGCAATTACAGGTGGAATTTTGCTGATATCAAATGCAAACAATATCAGCCTGTCAGGGCTTCCGATGGGAATTAGCATTGTTGTTCCGTTCCTGAACATGACAAAACAGTTTGTCGGCAATATCAACCAGGTGTCCCACCAGATAAATGCAGTTGTTATGGGAATTGCCGGTGCCCAGCGTATATATGATTTAATTGATGAAGAACCGGAGCAGGATAACGGGTATGTTACCCTGGTAAATGTACAGGAGGAAAACGGGCAGCTGATTGAATGCAAAGATAGAACAGGAATTTGGGCCTGGAAACATCCCCACAGCAGTGACGGTTCCGTAACATACACCAAGTTGGCCGGTGATGTGAGATTGTTCAATGTTGATTTTGAATATGAACCGGGTAAGCCCGTTTTACATGATGTCAGCCTTTATGCAAAGCCGGGACAAAAGGTGGCCTTCGTCGGTGCAACCGGTGCCGGAAAGACGACAATTACAAACTTGCTGAATCGCTTTTATGATATTGCTGACGGAAAAATCCGATATGACGGCATTAATATCAACAAAATCAAAAAGTCGGATCTTCGCCGCGCCATTGGGATGGTTTTACAGGATACCAACCTCTTTACAGGCACTGTAATAGACAATATCCGTTACGGCAAACTGGATGCTACCGATGAAGAATGCATTGCAGCTGCAAAGCTTGTAGGTGCGGATGATTTTATCACTCGTTTGCCTGACGGTTATTATACCCTGATTACTGAAAACGGCGCAAACCTGTCCCAGGGACAGCGCCAGCTGATTTCCATTGCCAGGGCGGCAGTTGCAGACCCTCCTGTCATGATTCTGGACGAAGCAACATCTTCAATTGATACGAGAACCGAGGCTATAGTTCAGCGCGGAATGGATGCTTTGATGGAAGGCAGAACGGTGTTTGTTATTGCCCACCGGCTGTCAACGGTAAAAAATGCAGATGTTATCATCGTTCTGGATCACGGCCGCATCATTGAACGGGGCAATCATGAGGAGCTGTTGGCTAAAAAAGGACAGTACTACCAGCTTTATACCGGTGCCTTTGAATTGGAATAGGAGAAATGTTTATAAAAAGTGACCGGTTATAAATTTCCAATTATTATAATTTATTTTATAATAATTATTGATATGTTGTAATGCCCTGGTTTTATTGGTAAATTGAAAAAGGAGATGATAATATGAACATGGATGTTTTATGGAACATTTCTTACGGCGTTTATGTGGTGTCAGCGATGGATGGTGACAGGCCTACCGGATGCATTGCAAACAGTGTAATGCAGGTTACAGCAATACCGGTAACAATAGCCGTAAGTATAAATCATGATAATTTTACCAACGAATGTATCAAGAAAGAAAACAAGTTTGCAATTTCAATACTGTTAGAAAATACAGACCCTTCAATCATAGGAACTTTCGGATTTAAATCAGGCAGGGATATCAACAAGTTTGACGGCGTACCGTACGAGATGAAGGAAAACCTTCCGGTTCTAAAGGAGTCACGCGGATACATTGTCTGCAAGGTAATAGACAAGATGGAGACAAAAACACATACCCTTTTCCTTGGTGAGGTCATTGACGGGGATATTTTTATCGAATCGGGGCAAGTTATGACTTATGAATACTATTACAGGGTTATAAAAGGGAAAAGCCCCAAGAATGCTCCGACATATAAGCCTGCTGAAAATAAAAAGAAGGAAGCCGAAACAGGAACTTCAAAATCAAAATATGTATGTACAGTTTGCGGCTATGTTTATGAAGGAGAAACATTGCCACCTGATTTCAAATGCCCGATATGCGGTCAAGGTGCGGAGTTTTTTAAGAAAGTTTAGAGATTTGTTTTAGCTATATGTTTTTTTCACTTTAAGAAGTTATATATCAATTTAAATTATGCAGCAATTTAAATAAGATATATACCAATTGCTGTAATTGTATGTTATTTCAGGTTTAGTTGAATGTATTTTCAAGCATTTAAGCCTTAACGGTCAGCTACTGGCTTGTTCAAATGTGCTATACTGGGTAGAAAAAGGCAATACTATAAATAAAGCATTATTTCAGGTAAGGCGGCTATGGCAATGACAATTTTATTCGTTCCAGCTAATGTAGGAAAAAAAAGAATTACGAAG
>JAMOAC010000401.1 GCA_023621975.1 Bacillota bacterium
ATCATCAGCCTTGCCAATTTATTAGGCAAATCACTGTGCTTATAACTTAGTGCTTATAACTAAGCATATAAACTTATAATATCACCAAGCATATAACCAAGCATGTAACTTAACATATTATTTAATTTTATATCATAATAAAATAACTGTCTATAACCTACAAGAAGTACTTTCGTTTAATACTGCAAATTGAAGAAATATTGGCAATATAGCGAAGTATTACTTGTTATGCTATAATAACTGTATACATTCGCTTTAATACGCAGTTATACATTTTTTAAATATATTTCTTGAAGAAACCGGGAGGAAAAGGAATGAGCTCTTTGGACAGTAACAGGCAGCTTGCTGAAAATAAACTTATACTTCTGTATATTATTGATAAACTGGAAATACCAGTGAGCAATCTTCAAATAACAAAGATTATACTGGAAAACAAAATCATGAATTATTTCCTGCTTCAACAGTACCTGGATGAACTGCGTGAAGCCAATTTCCTATCCTCCGAACAGTTTGAGGGCAAGACTTTATATACAATAACAAAAAACGGAAAGCAGACGCTCAATTATTTCATAAACCTTATTCCTGCAAGCATAAGGGCATTAATTGACGACGTAATCCCTTCGGCCAAATCCAACATAAGGAATGAACTTCTTGTGACTGCTGACTATATACCTGAAAGTGAAAATGAATTCATGGTATCCTGCAAAGTCAGGGAAAACAAATTTTCCCTGATAGAGCTCAATATTGCCGTCGGAACCAAAAGCGATGCCCGAACAATATGTGAAAACTGGAAAAAACACTCGCAGCAAATATATGCCGAGATTATAGAAAGTCTTACCAGGAAAAGGGATTAGAATCAAGGCAGTATGATGGATTTATTTTCCTTTGACTCCCTGTACAGTACGAATTTGTTTCCTATAACCTGAACAACATCAGCCCCGGTAGCTTTCGCAATTTCATCACATATCTCCCTGACATCCGCTGACGAGTTCCTGAGTACCGTGGCTTTAACAAGTTCTCTTGCCTCCAATGCATCATTAAACTGCTTTATCATGTTTTCATTTATTCCGCCTTTTCCAATCTGAAAAATGGGTTGAATAGAATTTGCAAGGCTTCTTAGGTAACTTCTCTGTTTTGGTGTAATCATCATATTCCCTCCGCTATTATTGTTGCGAAAATTGTTGATAAATATTCGGGATATATTCGCAAATAAAAAGGATAGAACGTTGTCTACCCTCATACTTCCCATTTACATCTTAAAATTTAATTAATTATTGAATGAACCTGGATACTCTATCTCAAATGACATATGTCATATTATTGCTGATTTATTATTGATTACTGAATCTCAGCCTCCTTGCGGGCCCTTCTCCTGTGAGTCTCATAATTCGCCTGTCCTTTCTTCCACCCGCTTCTGCTTTTTTCAATAACGGAATTTGTCACTTCGCTGTTTAGAACGAAATCATTCTTCATCAGACAGAAGTACGCGATGTTGCCACTTTTGCAATTTCCGCAGTTAATACATTCCATAAAGTTAAAAAAGCCTCCCCGATATTTAATACCTGAGTTTATATTTGCAAAAATATTTTACAATATTACCCCGACATTTGTCTAGTAGGTATTTTAAGCCGCATAGCGCTCATCTTATATACTCAAACTCATAGCCGCCTGCCCTTACGGTATCCCCTTCATTTATTCCAAGCTTCTCCAGTTCTTCCACTATTCCCTTCCGCTTGATAGCCCTCTGGAAGTATTGAAGTGACTCATAATCCCCAAAATTGGTGGAAGCCACAAGCTTTTCTATCCATTTTCCGGTAATCACGTAAACGCCGTTTTCCTTAAATACTTTTAACGGTGGTTCATCATCTGCTTTATAAACAACTTCCTCTTCAATTTTGTCGTATAGCTCAACATCAGGAAGGCTTTTTAACATTTCAGCAACATGATACATTAATTCCCTTAATCCTTTACCCGTTGCCGCGGAAACCGGAAACACCCTGTAACCTCTTTCCTCTATAACTTTGGTAAATTTCTCAAGGTTATCGGCTGCTTCCGGTATATCAATCTTGTTTGCAGCTACAACCTGGGGCTTTTCAGCCAGCTTGGGACTGTATTCTTTTAGCTCACGATTTATTAATTCAAAATCATCAACAGGATTGCTTCCTTCCAGTGCCGCTATATCCACAAC
>JAMOAC010000165.1 GCA_023621975.1 Bacillota bacterium
AGAGCATTGAAGGCAGTAGGAAAGGGACTGGAGGAAGGAACAGAAGCAGACCTTGCAGGATTTGCCGACAAGGATATGGTATCCACATTTGTGAAGGACAGTGTGGCAGCACTTGTAAAGAGCGGCATAATAAAGGGTGACGGAACAAATATCAATCCTCTTGGCAATACGACAAGAGCTGAAGCAGCAGTAGTAATCTACAGAATTTACAATGAAATATATTCAAAGTAATAAGAGATTGCTGTAAGTTGCCAAAAATCACTTCCTACCCAAATACAGTGCAGCGTGAAAGGCGTATTTCGATACGTCTTTCACGCGTACTTAAGCTACATTGACAGCATTATAATTAAGAAGCCTGTAAAACATTGCAGAAAAAATGCAGGAGGATGGTAAAATGTTAAAAACCGCACGGAAAAGAAACATTTCCAGAGCGCTGGCGGCAACATATGCTATTATTTTCATACTTACCATGTTTTGTTTTAATTTGGACGTCAGTGCAGAGCAAGCAATAACATCATTCTATGTATCACCTGACGGAAGCGATTCAAATCCCGGAACATTTGAGAAGCCCTTTAGGACAATCAATAAAGCCAAAGAGGCTGTACGCAGCCTGAACGACAGCATAGAAGGAGATATTATCGTCTGGCTCAGGGAAGGCACATATACACTAGATGATACGCTTGTATTTACAGAAGAAGATTCCGGTAAGAACGGATACTATGTGAGATATATGAATTATCCCGGGGAAGTGCCCATAATCAGTGGAGGAAAGGAAATTACCGGCTGGACTGAATGGGAAAACGGCATATATAGAGCAGAATGCG
Source organism: Bacillota bacterium (assembly GCA_023621975.1). The sequence goes on from JAMOAC010000165.1 coordinate 825, forward strand.
GAGATATGAATTTCCGCCAGCTGTATGTAGACGGGGAAAAGGCAGTACGCGCCAGGACACCCAATACAGGGACGTATAACAGGCTTGTATCCTGGAACAAGGAAAACGGTACAATCAGGGTTAATGCAAAAGATTTACCGGACAACTGCCAGAATCTTGCAAACGGAAAAGTAGAAATCATTGTCCAGCAGTACTGGGGATGCAGCATCATGCGCATAGATGATGTTTCAACGGACGGCGATTACAAGGATCTTAAAATTAACAGCACTGAAGGAGATGTAGTATTTGAGCGTGAATGGCCGAAAAAATCGCCGGATCAGGCATACCATTTTGAAAACAGCCTTGACTTTTTGGATGAAGGCGGAGAGTGGTATCTTGATGACAGCGGTGATACCCACTACCTGTACTACAAGCCCCGTGAAGGGGAGGACATGAGTTCTGTCACCGTAATAGCACCGAATATTGAAACGCTTATTAAGATTGAAGGTTCAAGTGTTGGATCAAAGGCAAGCCATATTGCCTTCCGGGGAATTATCTTTGAGCACTCCAATTGGACCAGGCCTTCCGATTACGGATATATAGGTTTACAGCAGCAGCAGTACAGTATTGGAGGCGACAGATGCGAAAGGCCTGCTGCGGCAGTCTTTGTTAAAAACGCTCATCATTTGGAATTTACCAGGAGCGTATTTAGAAACATAGGTTCCGCAGGATTGGATATTTATACAGGCACAAACAACATTACAGTTAAGGGTAATGTATTTTATAATATAGCAGGAAACGGAATACAGGTAGGCAGGTTCTCAGAGTCCGATTCAACTCTTGCAACTCCTTATAATCCAGCGGATCCAAGAGTGTACTGTGATGCTGTAACGATATCAAATAATTATATACACGATGTTGCACAGGAATACTATGACGGTTGCGGAATTTCCGCCGGGTACGTAAGGAATATCAATATTGTGCACAATGAAGTGACGGATATGCCTTATACCGGTATCAGCGTTGGTTGGGGCTGGAATAGCCAGGAGTGTGTGATGACAAACAATCATATCGAATACAATCACATTTACAACGTATTAAAACTTTTATGCGACGGAGCAGGAATATATACTCTCGGAAACCAGGGACCTGATTCAACTATAAAGTACAATTATATCCATGACATCAGCAGAAGCGTCTGGGCAACTACGGAATATACACCTACCTATCCTATAGCAGGCATATACCTTGATGAAGGAAGTACAGGTTTTACGATAGACCAGAACTGCATTAACAATGTAGAAGAAAAGTGGAGAATAAACTATAACAAGTCCAGGGAACGTAACAATGAAGGTGAAAACCCATATGATGATGCGTATATCAT
>JAMOAC010000073.1 GCA_023621975.1 Bacillota bacterium
ATCCTTAAGCCACTTTTCATATACAGGTTGTGCTTCCTCATTAGACACAGATTCATACATCTTGTATAATTCCTGTAGTTCAATATTTGTACATTCTATACCGGTCTTATCCCGTATCCTGTCAAATGAACGACAGCTGCTGATTACCCAGTCTTCGGTTTTTCCCACTAAAATCATGGAAGTTTTTTTCATGCGCATTACAGCCTGTATAGCTTTATGCAACACGACTATTTCCTCAAGTTCATTTGATAGCACAATCGGCAGACCTTTTCGTTTAATGACACTATAGACATCAGCAACAGCCGGTGCAGCATTAGCTTCCAGCAACCTGTAAGCTGTTTTTTCCTCTAAGAATCCTGGCTCATATGCTGCTAATATACCTATACCGTCGAAATTTTCGGCGGCTTTTATCATCCAAGGCTGGACTGCTCCGCTAATGGGTATAAAAAGGCCAAAACCTTCTGGATGCTGCCCTAAAAATGCTTCCAGCTCATTTTCACTGGAAATAGTTATGTTTTTTACAACAATTTCTGGGTTTTGCTTATATAAATCATCAGTCAGGGTTTTTGCAATTTCGGATACGACTTTTTGTGTTTCTTCTGCATTCGGCCAGTAACGAGGTGATACAAAAACAATCGAATATATTGGTGTTTTTTGTTGCAATGCTCGCAACCTCATCCCCCATTTCTAATTTTTTATGACTAGAATATGTTGCCGTTTTCCCTGTAACTTCTCCAAACATTTTCAAAAAAGTCATCATCTTCTGGAATATCGCGAACCTTACGCCAATTAAACTCACATATACCGTTTTTGTACAAAACTTCCTGCACCATATTGCCTCTTGAGCCATCATCAAGGGTATATCTAAAAATATCTGGTAGACTATCATAAGGCAGTTTGCCGTTTTTATCCGTATAAAGGGCTGACCCGCGGCTCTTGCCACCATTTTCCACATAATCTACCATTGCCATTAGATATACGTATTGGCAAATTAGAATATCATAAAGGCGATATACCTTGTGAAGGTTGTTTACTGAAGAAGTCTTAACTAAACTTGCGAAATTTTCAAGTTCGCCCTTTATTTCTTCAGTTACTTTGCGTATATCTTCAATACTTCGGATTGCCGCACCAAATCGGCTCATTCGCTTTGCGGCATTTTGCCAGATCTCATCTACATTGTCACAATCAGCAAGTGCCGTATCACCCATGGAAATAGAATCGCTTATAGCATTTAATGTAGCATCTTTAAATGTATCTAAGTCAGCAGGATTCCCTTTGCGATTGGCAGCAATGTATTGAGCTGCTCTTGTAGAGCCTACCTGTCCGGAATTTAATGCGGTACCACCTGGGCGATACACACCGTGGCTGCCACTTACTTCTCCTGCCGCAAAAAATCCTTCAATATTTGTTTGCCACCATTTGTCAATTGTAAGGCCTCCATTGTTGTGCTGAGCACAAAGAGCAATTTCTAAGGGTTCTTTATGAAGATCAACGCCTTTGTCTTTGTAAAAGTTTACTGCCGGCGCGTTCATGTGCATAAGTCTTTCAATGGGTGTGCCAAAGGTGGCCCCAGCCCTTTCAAGGTATTCCCGTGCTTCAGGTGCGAGAATGGAAAAGTCTATTTCTTCACCACCTGGATTGTCCCGAAAGTCAAGGAATACTCTGCGCCCCTTAATGCATGTTTCAATATATACTAAAATATCGATAATGGATGAACCGCCATCTATTTTGCGAACATCAAAAGGCCACTGGTAGCCCTTCAAAAATACCTTTGTAAGCATATCTCCTTTATCGGAGAAGAAATCAAACAGAAATTCCCGTTCATCATTTCCATTTTTATCAGTAGAAATGAACTTAGGCAGCACCTGCATGTAGGTGCCGGAAACATTCCACCGCGGGTTTATAGATGATAATCCGTATTGCCATTCAGTAAGGTTTTTGCCCATGACACCTGCTTCAAAGGCAATCCCCGTTGCACCGTAGTGGCCTATGGGATAAACCGAGTCCGCATACATGCCTGCCGGTCCACCTGTTGCATATATTACATTTTTGCAGTTAAATGCAACGTACCTTTTGTCGGCGTTGTGAAGATTTTCTAGGTCAATGCATAACAGTCCAAAAAGCCTGTTATCTTTGGTCAATATTTTTATTACCTGCATCTTGTCAAA
>JAMOAC010000149.1 GCA_023621975.1 Bacillota bacterium
ATAAAATGACTTCTTATTTAATTGAGCAGGGATTGGAAAAAATCGCATTCGTCTATGGCGATTTGGAATCGGAAAGTGCTGTAAGCGACAGGCTGAATGGATATAAGCAGGCCCTGATTGACGCCGGGCTGGAGTACAATGAAAACCTGGTTGTTAAGGATACCAAATCATCAGGTAAAGCATCCGGTCAATTGGACGAAATGCTGTCTAATGGTTTGGAATTTGATGCAATATTTTCTTCTGATGATATTGTAGCAATAAGTTGTATTGATACTTTGGTCAACAGAGGGTACAGAGTACCTGAAGACATAAGTGTTGCAGGGTTTGGTGACATATTTATGTCATCAATATACAGGCCTCAATTGACTACTGTAAGAGTACCAATCCAAAAACTTGGTAAAGAAGCAGTCAAGGCGTTATTACGTATTATTTACACAAGAACCGACAATAAATCTGAAATTATGTTTGAGCCTGAACTGGTTATCAGGGAATCAACCAGAAAAATAAAATAAAATCCATTGAAGTACTGCCTAAACTGTTCAAGTGAAATGTTTAACCAAACTGTTTAAATTAACGTAACAAAACATTGAAATATTTTAAAAACTGCTTATACTTATAGTTATAGATAATCATGTTTTTACCAATATTACGTTAAAGTAAAGGCTTAAACTCTTCAAAGACACGAAAGAGGGTTGCTTCAATGGAAAAAGTTGCTCCAAGCAGGGATGAGGCCTTTGAGCTGTTAAAAGAGTATGTTAAGAACGAAAACCTGATAAAGCATGCACTGGCTGTTGAGTCAGTTATGCTGCATTTTGCCGAATTGTTTGGTGAAGAGGATAAGGAAAAGTGGAGGATTATAGGATTGGTTCATGATCTGGATTATGAACTATATCCTGATGAGCATTGCAAAAAGGTAAGGGAAATATTGACTGAGAGGAACTGGCCGGAAGACTATATCCACGCAATAGAAAGCCATGGCTGGAAGCTTTGCAACGATGTAGAGCCGATAGAGAAGATGGAAAAAGTGTTGTATACCGTAGATGAATTAACCGGTTTGATTAACGCTACTGCACTTATGCGCCCGAGTAAAAGTATTTTGGACCTTGAAGTAAAGTCTGTCAAAAAGAAATGGAAGCAAAAAGGCTTTGCAGCAGGGGTCAACAGGGAAGTTATTGAAGAAGGCGCAAAAATGCTCGGAATGGAACTGGACACAATAATTGATGAAACTATCAAGGGCATGAGGAAGGTAGCTGAAAGCATCGGCCTGAAAGGTAACTTATAAATAATAGCATGTTTTATAAAGATTGGAATAATAGGCTTAGAGTATATGAATTATTAGATGTTTTTTAAAAATAAATAATATAAATAAAAAATAAAAAGGATTAGCAAACTATTTATAAAGTTTGATTAATCCTTTTTTGTTTTTTTTATATTCTTTAATGTAACAATATACATAAAATGTTGCATAAAAAATTTTTGACAAATTATTATGTTAATCTACATAATATACTAATATTTTCAATTAATAAATATACCACTAACGTAAAAATTATTCAAGGTTTATTTTACAATTTTAATATAATTTTTCAAAATTGGACAAGTGAGTATAACTCATCTTTTTGATCCTGATTAACACCGATATACCGAAGAGTTATGCTCTGGGAGCTGTGATTGAAGGTATCCATTATCAATCCGATATTATATCTCGACATCTTATAAGTCCAATACCCCCAGGTTTTTCGCAGGCTGTGAGTGCCGAAATTTTCTATTCCTACCAGGTCGGCAGCCTCTTTTAGAACTCGATAGGCTTGAACTCTACCTACGTGCCCGCCTTTCTTACTGGGAAAAAGGTAGTCTTCATATGAAAGATTTTTTTCTTTTACGTATAATATAAGCCCTTTTCGGAGAGCGTCATTTAATTTGATTTTCTTTTCCTTCTTTGTTTTCATTTCTTTTAAAACAAGATAATGGCGAAATTCTCCGCTTTTTGTAAATATATCGCTTACTTTTAACGGAAGTATGTCACTTATCCTTAAGCCAGTATTTAGCCCAAATTGATAGTGTCTTGTCAAGTGGTGTAAAATGATTTCTACTTTATCATTTTTTCACCTCATTTATGTAATAAAGCTACTGGTGTCAATGTAAATTCATTTATCGATGTAATC
>JAMOAC010000363.1 GCA_023621975.1 Bacillota bacterium
AGAAGGTTGCAGGAATATATAAGCGGATTGGTTCGTGCACAAAAGAAAAAGGGGAGTGTGGTTCTGCTTAACCCCAAAACCGGTGAAATACTTGCAATGGTAAGCTATCCAACTTTTGATCCGAATAATATGAAAAAAATTGAAGATGACAGTCTTGTCAACCGAGCAACTCAGGGGCTTTTTCCTCCGGGTTCCATATTTAAATTAATAACCACTGCAGCTGCTTTGGATAATATCGGGGATATTCAGCAAAGAATATTCAATTGCCAGGGAAAGATAACAATAGATGGCCAAAGTGTACAGTGTTATCAGGGAAAGGCACACGGTGAGTTGGACATAAAGCAGGCTTTAACTGTTTCGTGTAATACCTTTTTTGCCAAGCTTGGCGTTGAAATGGGATGGAAAAAACTGTTGAATACCGGCAAACAGTTTGGATTTATTGATGAATTTTTGTTTTCGGATATAAAGGTGACCCCAAGCAGTCTTCCAATCAACTATAGGATTACGGAGCGGGAACTCGCATGGAGCGCTATAGGGCAGGGAAAGGTTCTTGTTACTCCTCTTCATATGGCCATGCTCGCAGCTTCCATTGCCAATGATGGAATAATGATGGAGCCAAAACTGGTATATAAAGTTATAGGGCGGAACAATAACATTCAAAAACAGCTCCAGCCCGAGGTATATAAAAAAGCCATGTCATTCGAAAGTGCCAGTATACTTAAACACATGATGGAAACGGTGGTTTTGGAGGGGACCGGCAGAAATGCCCGGTCTAAAATGGTTAGAATTGCTGGGAAGACTGGTACTGCTGAAAGAGGTTCTTTGAATTCTGAAAACATCAATCTTGCCTGGTTTGTTGGTTTTGCGCCTGTAGATGATCCTACATTGGCTATTGCTGTGTTAATTGAGGATGTAGGCAAGGGAAAAACCGGTGGAAGTGAAGCGGCACCTCTTGCGAGAAAAGCAATTGAAAAAGCCGTTGAACTTGGATATTAGACATAAATAGTAATTTGTTTTAATTTTTGCTGAATATTATGGAAATCACCTTGCAGAAAGGCCTGGAACCTGTTAACGAAGCGTAAGACAGCCGGAATCAGTCCTAAGCGCAGCGAGTTTTAATGTAGGTGCGTAGCGGGTTTATGGCTCTCTGCTTTGGAGTATCAGTGATTTGAATAGTATTTTAAATGCACGTGGTCAGGGTGACAAGACACTTGACAAGACATATGGGCAAATTTATAATATTAACATGCTGACAATTCGGAATATAGCATAAGTTAACAGTGATATACATCTTGTAGGTTATGAATTGCAGCCGGTTATTCTTAGTCCAGAAGGAGATAAGGTAAAATGAAGACCAGAGATATAGTAGTTGGAGGCTTGTTAGCTGCTATAGCACTTTTAATACCATTGCTTTTTGCCAACACACCTCTTATGGTCCATATTCCACCCTTTTCAGCTACTATTGCTTCTCATGTTCCTATATTGTTGTCAATGGCTATAAGTCCTGCGGTGGCTGTATTTACGGGTGTTGTGTCAGGTATCGGATTTGTTATCCGAACATCCCCGATTATTGGAGCCAGAGCCTTGATGCATGCTGTGTTTGGCGGACTAGGTGCATATGCTTACAGCAAGAAGATGCCTTTTTATATTGTGCTCTTGTTGACCGCACCGCTTCATGGTCTGCTGGAGGCTTTGGTGGTACTGCCTTTTGTTTTTGATTTCAATCAGGCATTTGTTGTTGTGGGTATAGGGACTGTTCTTCATCACCTGATTGATTCAGTCATAACTTTGGGGCTGTATAAAATTCTTGTTAAACTCTCGTTTCTAGGTGCACCCCGATAACTTGATAAACAGCTTTAACCTGATTGGAAAGACTGACTTATTGGTGAACCGAGCCAATCAGTTCTGTAAACGGATTGAAAAATGCCGTTTGGCTGAACATCAAAGGATGTATAGTGTTCGGCAGATAACCTGACCTTTGGTTGTTGGGACGGTTTTAGTGTGGGTAATCTATATGAGCGGGAAACCGGCATCTCTGCGGGTGGGTATTTTAATTGTGGGAAAAAGGGGATGCATGTATGGGACTTCCAAAAAGGGAAAAGTTTTTTAAAACTATCAGACGTGAAATGGAAGGATATGTACCTTTTGATTTTGAGTTATGCCC
>JAMOAC010000209.1 GCA_023621975.1 Bacillota bacterium
CAATGTGAAACCTGAAGAACTAGATAAAGAGATTGAAAAAATCAGCAACGAAATCAATGACTTATTAAAAAAGGCAAAAGACTTGCTTCCTGAGAATTTAGAGGGATAAATATGACTTTAGAATTTGATAAATCTATAGGGGAAATTGAAAAGCATACACAACAGTTAATGGTTGAATATGCCATGAAGAAAAACATTAAGGAAAAACTAGAAAAAGATTTAAATGCCAAGCAAAACGAACTTGAGGAAGTGGCAAATTTAATTGATGTACTGGAGCAGGTGAGATTACTACTTCAAAGAGCCTCCGAATATGCGCGGGAACAAATCAAACAACAAATAGAAATGTTGGTTACCCATTGTCTTCAGTTTGTCTTTGGGCCAAATCTAGAATTTGAAATTGAGTTAAGTGAAGTTCGTGGTAAAACCAATGCAGAGTTTTACGTTGTTTCCACATATGATGATGTAAAAATTAAAACCAAACCCCAGGATGCTAGAGGTGGCGGAGTCGTTGATGTAATATCGCTAGCTCTGAGAATTGCAGTTATACAAAGTACGGATTTATACAAGGATGGTCCACTTATTTTAGATGAACCAGCAAAACATGTCAGTAATGAATATATAAATAATGTTGCTCAATTTTTAAAACAGATTAGTGATGTGTTTCACCGCCAAATTATAATGGTAACTCATAACCAATACCTGAGCGAGATTGCCGACTTGGCCTATAAGGTTGAATTAAAAAACGGTATCAGTGAAGTAACTGAATTTGGTTTAGAATAAGCTATTGCCGTCAAGACCTTGTCTTACATACAATTAGGATACCTTTTCCTTGACATGGTTATTAAAAAAGTATAAAATTATAGTAGTACAGAAACTATGTTTTAGCTTAAGCCTGATGGTTCGGGGGCACGATAGTAAATTAAATTAGAGTATTCTCTATTTAATTAAAAAAACCGAGTTCCCCTCGGTTTTTATTGTTTTATCTACAGGAGGTGAAAAGTATCAACGGTGCAAACTTAATATTGAATTTAATAATCGGAACAATAGCTACAATCGCCGGATACCTTATCCGCAAATATATTGCTGAAGCTAAAATAAACTCGGCTGAGGAATCGGCAAGGAAAATTATAGAAGAAGCCGAAAACCAGGCCGAATCCATTAAAAGGGAATCCCTTATTGAGGCAAAAGAAGAGATCTTAAAGCTTAAGAATGAAGCTGAAAAAGAACAGCGCGAGAGAAGAAATGAACTGCAGCGCACTGAAAGAAGATTAATCCAGAAAGAAGAAGCTCTCGACAGAAAGTTGGATTCTATAGAAAAAAAAGAAGAAGCCATAGCAAAAAAACAAAGCGAAATAAATCAGCTTTACGAAAAAGTTAATGAATTATACTCCCAGCAATTATCAGAACTTGAGCGCATCGCAGGATTAACTACAGAGGAAGCTAAAGAGTTTTTACTAAATAGAATAAAAGATGAGATACGACATGATGCTGCTATAATGATTAAAGAAATTGAAAACCAAGCAAAGGAAGAAGCACAAAAAAGAGCAAGAGAAATTATTACATGCGCCATTCAAAAGTGTGCAGCTGACATTGTTGCTGAGACCACAGTTTCAGTAGTTACTCTTCCCAATGATGAAATGAAAGGCCGGATTATTGGAAGAGAAGGTCGGAATATTAGGGCTTTAGAAACCCTTACCGGTATAGATTTAATAATAGACGATACTCCAGAAGCCGTTATTCTTTCAGGCTTTGACCCAATTAGACGACAGGTAGCAAAAATTGCCCTGGAAAAATTGATTTTAGACGGAAGGATTCACCCAGCAAGGATCGAAGAAATGGTTGAAAAAGCTCAAAAAGAAGTAGATAACATAATAAGAGAAGAGGGTGAAAAAGCTACTTTTGATACAGGTATTCACGGCCTTCACAGTGACCTTATTAAACACCTTGGAAAATTATACTTTAGAACCAGTTACGGTCAGAATGTATTGCAACATTCTATAGAAGTTGCTCACTTAGCTGGGGCTATGGCAGCAGAATTAGGTGTAGATGTTAAACTTACTAAGAGAGCTGGTTTGTTGCACGATATAGGAAAAAGCGTTGATCAGGACATGGAGGGCCCCCATGCTTTGGTAGGAGCTGAGCTGGCTAAAAAATATGGAGAAC
>JAMOAC010000043.1 GCA_023621975.1 Bacillota bacterium
CTTACATTATCATTTAAATGGCGAGCTTCTGGTTCAAGATGGAACACTTTGAAGAACCCCATCTGTACATCATTTGGGTGCCCATACCCACTACTATTGTTTAATACACTTCGTTTCCTTTGATACTTGTTCTCCATAGCAGATTGCTTGGCATATACTATATACTGATAATATCCTGTCTTTTTGTCAAAATACCGGTAGATACTTAGTAACTGTCTGCAGGATATGATATAACTTTTACCAGTTGTTATATGGCATGTTATAAGATTATTGATGCCAAGGCCTACCGCCATATATACCCCATTTTCCGGCTTATATCCTTTTTAGGCAACTCGGCAATCATATTCACCCTGCACTTTTCTCCTCCCAGGGGTATGATTTCGATGGTTTTAGGATTGTCTTCAAATTCTTTATATTCACCCGATATAGGTATGTACAAAAAATCTACAGATATACTCTGCTTTTCGAAAAGTTACTCTTTATACCGCTTTGGTATTGTCAGACGGATAACCTCTTCACTTATCTGAAATCCATTATTTAAGTAACGTATGGTAGATCCCTTATTTTTGTATCTTGGTGGCTGCGGTTTTTTATACCTCCTGTTCTCACCAGTTTAAAGAAAGATAGTATATCACATATTTTATATATTTCCATTGATTTCTGTCAATAAATTTATTACATATGGTATAGTTTCATACTGAAACACGGTTCTCATAGCTGTATATGCTTGGATTCCGTGTACGATAGAATTTTCAAGGAAAGGTTGTATTATAAGACATGGCATCAAGTCTTATGCCGCTTCAGGATCTTCCTTTATTTCAAACTGTATCCTTTCGCCAAACCTCTTTTTATATAAATGTAATCTTTCAGATCTATTAAACAAATTTACAAATGAATATAAGTATTTGCTATGAAATTATTCTTTTTTGCTGCAACTTATTGGTCTGAAATGCACCAATTAAAGAGTAGCTTTTATGATAGGCGGGTTTTATGGATTCTATCAAAAGTCCCATAAATAATCCTGGGAATACAAGCACAAAAATAATCTGATGTGCTTTTTATATCCACATCAGATTATTTATACTGCGTGCCTGTTTTCTGGCATACTTTTGCCTGAACAAAATTACAAATACCATAAAACATCTATATATTTTACTAAACTTAAATTTAACTTAAATTAAACTTAAATTCAACTTTAATTCAACCAAACTATTTGTTTTAAGAAGCATCTTTATTTTCACATCACAAGAAATCCAAAAATCTATTGCGGCTTATCTTTTCCACTTCTTCTGGCATCCTTTTCGCTACATGTAATATGAATTCTTCTGAAAGATTAAGTTCCTCTCTTACTTTATTAGAATATAATATAAAAGTTTCTTCATCTCCTAATAATTTTTCATAAAAACTTGCACAGATAAAATCCGCAAGAAACATTATTTTTACCTCATTACTGGTATCACTTTGTTTAAAAGGAGTATGATGATATCCTACTATCTCAACAATTTCTCTTGGCAACCCCCATTTTTCACATAACCACATTCCGATTTCTGTATGAGTTAATCCACCCAATACCACTTTTTCCGCTACTATTTGGTGCAATCTTTTTTCCTTTTGCATTGTGTAGATTTTATCCAGATATTCCGGCAAACATATATCCAAAACTGTTGTTCCAATATCATGTATTAATCCGTAAGTAAAAATTTTTTCCTTGTCACACAAGCCCGTCTCGGCTGCAATCATGTAACTTGCAATAGAAGTGCCGATACAATGTTTCCAATATTTCTTTTTATCGAATATTTTAGCCCTTCCGTTCCTGCTCGGCAGTAATAATCTGGTTATATAAACAATAGCAATCATTCTCGTATTTTTAGCGCCCAAATATAAAACTGCATCTTTTAAGTCAACAATTTCACGGCCCAGCTTTGAGTTATAGTTTAAGGCCTGTATTAAAGTTAGCTCGAGATTTGGAATACGAGATAACTTCCCGATGCATTCATCTATAAAAAACTCACAAGGTTCCAGCAGCATGCACAGGGTTTCTCCAAATTCCCTTGGTATTTCAGGCAAGTAATTTGATTGCTGAATGAGCTTAATAACCGGATGATCCTGCATTTACTATCCTCCTTTTGTGCTTCCAAAAAAACTTCTTTTATCCGTT
>JAMOAC010000316.1 GCA_023621975.1 Bacillota bacterium
AACTACAGGAGGAAGGTCTTTTTCAATACTCAATATTTTAGTATCCGTATCACTGTTTCCATACGTATTCTCTATATATAAGGTAACCTCATATTCTCCCTTCACTGTTATCATGGCATCAAATTTAGACAAACCGTTTATTCTCACGACACCGCCTTGATATTCCATTTTATCTTTTGGAACATCAAATATGAAATTCTCTATATTAGAGCCGTTAATAGGTTTAATAAGCCAGTAGGCCTTGTTCCAATTAACAGGGTACAATGAATTACCTGTACTTTCGGTACCGTCAACAGTAATCTTCCTGCATTCCTTTAATGTTCCACTAAAAGCAATATTCGCATTAGGATATGGTGGCCTTACGTAGACATCATACATTGCCGTAGCAGTCATATCGTTGCTGTCTGCAACGCCTAAATACAGCATATATGTTCCCTCTTTGGTAAATATACCTGATACATCTTTTGTACTTCCGCCGCGCACAAAGGAATCAGGATCAGAATCCCATTGGTACAAAACTATTGTGGCACCAGGCTCTTTAGGTGTTGCAATACCGTTATATGTTACGTTATCGCCAACCCCAACATATTTGGCTCCTGAAATATACACTTCAGGACCTTCACGTTTCTTTTCAACCGTTACGCTGGCGCTCTTTTCGCTTGTTTTAGTTAAGCCAACATCATCTTTGACAGATAATACCGTATATTTATAAACACCCTCAGAACTTTTGCTATACGACTTAAAAAAGGAGGAAGGATTTGTAATAGTGTGCTGAGACTGTATTATTTGAGCAGGCCCTCCGTCTCTAGGATAGAATTCTTCCTTAATAACCCATTCCACTATTTTAGTGCCGGAAACAGAGGGCCTGCACATATCAATTATCTTATACGGTTCTCCCGGCTGCACTTTTGTGGGGGACGCACTTATTCCTATGGAAGGTTCACCTACAGGCTTTAGAGTATACATAAACCTGACATAAGCTATGCTGTTGTCCTTGTCCAGCGTAACAATTCTGCTGCTGGCCGTACTAAAATCCCCGAAATTATCAGGGCTTGTCCAGGCAATGTCATTGCCGGCATAATCATAGCCATTTATAGTTTTGCTTGAAACTGTCTTTTGAATTGACCCTGTAATGGGTATGGTTATCTTTTCCTCTACCCTGGGAGAAATTTCTGTTTCCGTACCGTCTAATTTTTTTCCCACAAACATGCTGACAACCTTGCCTTCTTTAGGCTGTTGCGGCTCAACCACAACACGTATCTTGGTAAAATACCACCAGATACCGTTAGGAGCTTTTGGTCCATATCCTGCATTTCTATGATTACCGTTTGCACTCCAATTCTCACGATTATTGTATGTTGATTTTGGCGGGGCATTATCCCTTACACAAAGGTAAAACATCCATGTGCAGGGCTTGGTAAGTGTTATCTCATAATTTACGAACTGTTGTGGTGTAATTAATTCCTTAGCAGACTGCTGAGAACTGTAATATTGAAAGTCAAATAAATCTAATTGATAACCATCTTCATTACATTTGTTTTTATCTATAAATTTAAGTTTATCACCTACTGTTGCCTTTATTTCAGGAACACTAGGGTCATCGTCACTAACAGTAACATCACTGCTAGAAGAATTAACTACACCTTTTACTTTTCCATCAGGTCCAAAAACTTGAATAGCAAAAGCAGCTGTAGGTTTTTTATAACCGGTATCTTGCTTTCTGTAATCTTCTAATGGCTCATCAGCAAATACGTGGACAGGTGGTAATATATTAAATATACAAATCAAAGCAAGCAACAGGCCCAGTATCTTTTTTTTCATAAACCCCACCATATTACCCCTTAAATTTAATATGCAAATTCAACATCCGGTACTATAGCTGTTCTGTCATATGTTCTTATTTCGGAACCTCTTTTTACAGATATTCTAAATTTAATTTCCATACCTGGCTCTATTTTTAACTCTTTTTCATATTCCCTTGTTGTATATCTTGAATTATATAAAGTATACATACATCCCGCATTATCTCTCAAGTGTTGATAACTCCACCATTGGTTTATAACTATTGTAAAATAACCTCCCCAATATTCCTCACGCTCATTTAATTGAGGGTAATTGATAAAATCAATCTTAAATTCGTATTCATCTGTGTAATACTTGTAATTTTTAATATAGATATAGAAGTAGTGAGGCATACCCGGATCAGTATTATTTTCAACAACTATAACAGGGTCGAGGAAATATTCAGGCCTTTCTATAGGCTTTGCAGGTTTTCTCTTAGACCTGTCAATAAGTCTTAAAACCATAGTAGCAGCTTCAGCCCTTGTAGAATAATCCCACGCCCCAAAGGTTTTATCAGGTCTGCCAGTTACTATTCCGGATATATATGCTTTCAATATATCATCATGCCTACTCCAGTGACTGTCAAAAAAATCATCTATAGTATCTATATAATCCCTTTTGTTTTCAGGTAATGTTATTTCATCCCCAAGGCAAGCTACAATTATACTTGCAATTTCCTGTCGTGTAATTTGGGCTGTATTCATGCTGTTATAATTGTCCCTGTCATAAAAAATCCCTTCAACCAAATATCCTTTTTCACGGGCCTTGTCAATGTATGGCTGTGCCCAGCCCTCACCTTCTTTAGGCTCCCTTACAGAATACCCAAGGGCAACAGTTATCATCTTAATAAACTCTGTCGCCAACAACGTATCATCAGGGTAGAACTTACCGTCACCACGGCCTTCTATTGCTCCCATTGCGGCCAATCTCTCAACTGCTTCTCTGTACCAGGCATTTACCGGCACATCTTCAAACATTGGCTTATCACTACTTTCTTGAGCACTGGCTTGTCCAAAAGATGATATTAATAGTACAAAAGTGATAAATAGACACATAAACCTTTTTTTCATTCAGCAACATCCTTTCTTATTACATTTTTTCTTCTTTATGGTGTTATAAATATATATTCGTTATTTGCCAGAGTTATCCTGTCATTATTTTCTATTTTGTACTCTTCGTTACTGTCTATCTTTACACCGTTGATACACGTTCCGTTTTTCGAATTCAGGTCTTTTATAAAATATGAGTTTTCTTTGGTAATAATCTGAGCATGGACTTTACCCACCGCACTATTGCGGATAACATAGTCTACCTGGCTTTCCAGCCTTCCCAGTGTAAATTCCGGTTTTACAATAAGGATTACCTCACCTTCACATGAACCTGTACCTTTCAGAATAGGACATTTGGCATTATGTACTCCCAAAACAACGGTATCACTATTATGTCGGTCCAAAACCGTAGATCCATTTTCTCCTGCCCACTGTCTTCCTCCGGCACAAGATGCATATTGAGACATGTTTCTTCTGACTGCATCTAATGAAATATCTTCGTAAAGATAATTCTCAAAAAAATTTTTATTTTCGAAAACGGTTTCATTATCTTCTTCGTTTTCTTCAACATCATCGCTTCTATCTTTTATAATGACTCCATCTTTGAAAAACAATCTTTTAAAAATCAGAACATCAATAGCCAGCATTATCAGCATTGCAGCTGCGTAGGTTACGGAGGTGTCTCCGTTTAGAGAAACAAGATAGTCCTTTGAAGCTATAAATGCTGCAAGCAGAATTATCTGTACCGCTACAGCAAAACAAACTTTTTTTGACATTCCAAAAGGCCGGCTGCCTTTTCCGTCACTGGTCGAAATATCTTTTGTGCTGTCTTTAAGGTTATTTTTTATGCTTTCTTTCAGACTGCCGTTATTGTCGTCCTTTTCATTGCCCTTTGATCTTTCTTTTTTAAAGTCTCTTAAATTACCTTTAGAACTGCCTTTATCTCCGCAGCCGCTTTTCAGATTGTCTTCCTGGTCATCTATTCCAGGAAGTATTTCGTCCCAGAATTTTTTGCTTTCTGCCTTTTCACCAATAATTAGGCGCTTTTTTCTTTTACTCCCTTCCTTTCCTTCAGTAAAATCTCTCTTTGCTATATCTTTTGTACGCTGTACGTTCAAATTTTGATCCTGCATGACTTCCCCGGTTAAGGAGCCATGCATTGGCGTGCTGTCTGCTAAAAGCTCCATAACAAGCTTATTGAAATCAAACACATTGAAGGTGTCGGATTTGGCATATCCTAAAATACGCTGAATAAAATTATCCCCGCTTCCTTCATCTATCTCAGCTGCATTTATAATAACGTTTATAACAAGCTTCCTGAATTCGCTGCCAACATCAACATCAAATTCTGCAGGAATATATACAACCGAAATTTCTCCGGATCCGGGATTTATATAAATATAATCAGTGTCAAGGACAATGCCTTTTTCAGACAGGAAATAATTCCGGCTGTCAAGTATTGTTTTGGTCACATCTGCAAAAATTTTAAGAAATTCATTTCTACTTATTTTCCGTTTTAAAAACTGCGAAAGAGGCAGCAATGAAGTAATATCGTATCGCAAACATATTTCTTCATTTTCCCGTCTTACGTCAAAAGGTAACATATGCGGTATTCTGTTACACGCTATCATATCAACCTGGAAATATATTATTTTTTCTGACAAGCCTGTCCTAAGCGTCAGAAAACTTGTCGCTGCGCCTCTTTCATATGATACAGAAAAACGTTCTCGTATGCTTTTTGGCATTACTCAGCATCCGCCCCCTCAGATTCAATCTTGCGTCAACCTGTTGTGCAGGCATTTTTGTCATCTCTTACGGATGTTCAGATATGTACTTGTCAACTATGCTCTCACTGTCAATCTGGTTGTTAATGTTGTCATTCCCAAATACCTGGTCTATAATTTTCGTTACAAACTTTACAATTGAATGCCTGAATATAAGCGCAATGCCAACAAGTACGGCAATTATTATTACAATCTCTACCGTACCCAGTCCGTCTTCTTCCTTTATAAACCTTGTAAATACATTTGACATTTTGTCATCCCCTTTTAAAAATTTTTTATTAGATTAGAATAAATCTTTTAATTAGCTCCAAATAATCCTAAATAGGCACTGGCAAAGCAGGTATAGTAATTGTCAGAAGTTTCGCAGCGCCAATATTGCAGGCGCGGTTACTATAATGAGTATTGAAATAAACATCAGCATTAGCGGCAGTAACATTTTTGTAGATGCCTCTTCCCCCAATTTTTTCGCGGTATTTTTACGCATATCCCAGCATTCGCCTGCTTGCAGCCTCAACATGGAAACAAGATCTGCATTTCCTTTCCTCAGGTTTTGTAAAATAACCGAAATTGACCTTGTCACCTCGGGAATACCACATCTTTTGGCAAAATCCTCATAGGCTTGCCGTTCAGACATACCTGCTGCCATGTAAGACAGTGTCATATTCAACTCCTCATACAAAGGTCGGTCTTTAGTGTTGTCCATTGCAATCTTTTCCCACGCCTTTGAAACCGTCATTCCCGCGTTTACAAGAAGCGTCAGCTTATTGAGAAACTCGGGAAAATCAATCTGGATCATCAGCCTCCTCTTTTTTATCCTTTCCTTAAGTTCTATATCAGGTAAATAGAAAGCAATTAAAATCAATACTATACTAAATACTGCATACATGGCATCGACTTCCGCTGTTGTGCAGCCAAGTGATACTAAAACCAGTCCAAACATTGCATAGACAATCTTATTGGCCCAGTGTATTTTCAGGTAATATTTGGCATACTTGCGTCCTGAAATCTGGCTGATCTTTATCAGCCTTTCCCTGTCATACTTAGAAGCAAATTTATATCCTGTTATATCCAGAATGTAAAGGGCTGCAGGCATTAGTTTTTTAAATGGATACTTCTTCTTGTCAACAGGCTTAAGGAACTTGTCATATCTTCTGCCTGCCAAAATAAACAACACAGCAATAGCAATAACAACAATGAAAAAAAGCAGCATTCACACCATCACACCTTTATATCCATTATCTTTTTCGATATAAAATAGGCCGCTGCCAGCAATAAAATTGCAACAGTCATCACAAGCCTTCCCGGTATTGTTGTAAATACCGGTTGAATATATTCATATGAACTTGCGGATATTATAAGCACCATAGCCGGAGGAAGTAAGTTCAGCAGTTTCCGCTCAAGGTTTCTCTGTGCCAGAAGTGTATTTATCTCATGCTTAATTTCAATTTTGTCATTTATAATATTTGAAGTATTCTTTAACACTTCAATAATATTGCCGCCGGTTCTTTTACATATTCGAATCACGTCTACAAAATTATCAACATCTTCCAGGTGCACACGATTTGCAAAATCACAAAGTGCTTCTTCAACAGTTTCATTCATTTCGATTTTTCTTACTATATACTCAACTTCCGTTATTATCGGGGTATCGGGAAACGGATAGAGTACCTCTAAGTCGCTCAAAATATCTCTGAATGCCAGTTCAAGTGATTTACCGGCTGAAAGTGCTGACGACAACGAATAAAGCATATCCCTGAACTGTATATTGAGCTCATATTTCCTTTTTTCAATAATACTGCGCGTCTTAATTCGCGGATAAAGTAGTGCAAGAGGGCATAGAAGGATGCAGATAATGTGACTGCGGTAGAAAATAAAGGCATAGGCGTATATAAAAGCAGCTCCTTCAAGAAAGTACAGTATCTTTTCTTTTCTCGACATTGAATATGTATTGTAATCAGGTAACATTTCCTCACCTCACATTTCGAAAATCCCTTTATTAAGGATCACGTTGATACCCTTGTTAAAGCCGTCTTCCATATTAGCCAGTGCCTTAAGCTCCCTTATGCCCGATATCTCAGGACTGAAAGGCAGTAAAAAATCTGGTTTCTTTTCTCCGATATTTAATCCCGTTGCATTGTCATTAATGTATCCATTGCAATCATTAACGATAATTTGAATTCCATCCTTTAACTTAATGCCTTTCCGTTGTTCAAGTATGCTTATTTCATCCAGAAGCACTTCAGTCTTTTTTGCGGATAAAACATCCTTCCTTACAATTATGAACACACGGTCACTCACTAGCAGTACTTCTGCATTTCTTAATGCAAAATCTGCAGAGGCATCAATAAAAACAACATCATAATACCCCATGCGCTTTATCTGACATATGAATGACGCATACTCATCCGGAGTCACTTCCCAAAGCTCCGCTCCGCTTCGTGCAGGTGCAAAAAAGTGTATGTTATACTTCTCATCTACACATCTTAGCGCCTCAATTTTCGCCGCAATATCAGCGCCATTGTCTTTAAGGAAATAAAGTAAATCTGAAAGCCCATGGCCTTTTGATTGCCCAAAAAACATTTCCGTGCTGTTTAGAGTTTGAAAATCAAGATAGAGGACCCTTATTCCTCTCATGGCACATTGTACACTTAAACCTAAAGCCACACATGTTGTACCGCTCCCCCCTGCCGGAGAGAAGAAAGTAACCACTCTGGTAGCTCCGTCCTTATTCGTGATCATATACCCGCTACTTTCCCCGTTCTCCAACGCATAGGTTTCTATTATTTCTCCCACAAGCCTGTCACCATGTTGGTATTTATTTATTTGTTTACATTTTTTATCATTTACCGGTTGATTTCCCCGGGTAAGAATTATTACTGTCCCAACTTTATCGAATGGCATGTCCTCAGTATACATGTCCTGATCTATTAAAAGAATATCGATCCTTTTACCCTCATTTTCAATAAAATTCATGAGGCAATCGTATTTTGTAAAACAACTGATTTGAAATCTGTTTGAATATTTGTATGCAAGAAAATCTGAAAATCCTTTTACATAATCTTCTTCACTGTCTGCAATCACGAGGTTTAACCTGCCCATACCGCACCTCTTACAGGAATAATTATATATTTACATTTATGGTAAATAATTCAATTAATATTATAAGTAAAAATTACATATTTGTCAATTTTTATCAATAATTTTTTTAGATGTTTTTGCGTAAAGCTTTTGAAAAGAATGGGGACAGTTCTCAATTATTCTGCATTAAAAAAATTGCACTATTTAAAGAAAGGAAAAATTTAAAGACATATTTCACAACAAAATAATATCTATTTTGTAGCTAAATAATTTTTATTCTGGCATTAAAATTGTTGAGAACCATACTTTTACTTTCTGCTGAATAGTTGAGAACTGTCCCCCTCCCGATTCTGAATAGTTGAGAACTGTCCCCCTGCCGATTCCTCCCGAGTCTTGCCCCGATCTCCTTGCCACTTCTCCCTTTCACCCTTACACAATCCGGCTTTTTATTACCCAGCTGAATTAGCTTTTTTGAATAATTTCCCATAGCTTTGACATTAAATACCACAGATGTTATTATTATAAAGTAGTATATTTATAAACAGCAAATCTTTCAATGCACAGCATAGATCAACATTCTATAATATTCTACGTTATTAAGTCTTTTACAGTTTTTCATAAATAAGCTTGGTAAGTCATATTTATCTATTGTGCTAACGAATTCAAATTTAGGAAATAAACGGGGTGCCATAATATGGAAATGCACATGCTAATAAATTGTTCTGTAGCCATTCTAAGACTCCTTATTAAACTATACGAACTCCGTCAAATAGATCGCAAATGCTTCTATAATAACGCCAAATTAAAGCTCCAGTTTATTTACGAAAATCTTGATTACATAGAATCACAAGAAGAAAGAAAAAAAATATGTGAGGTACTAAATAAATGTAATCTTATTCTTTTCTAAAAGCATCCTTTTCAATAATAATATCAGAAATATGTAATTCATTTATATAACCTTCAAGTTCATGTATAAAATCTTTCCAATTTAAAGAGTTGCCATTTTTTATGTCATAAATTTCTCTAACGTTGTTATCGTAAAAATATCTGTCAGTAATTACCGATCCGTTTCTTAAAACAGCGTATCCTTCATCGGAGTTTAGCAAATCTTTTCCTATGGTAAAAGGAGCATCAAATCCCATAAGGTTTGCAATAGTGGGGAAAATATCTATCTGTCCTCCTGTAATGCTTTCCACCTCTCCATTCCTCAAACCCGGATAATGAATTATTAAAGGAACTTTTTGAAGCTTTGCCCATTGGACTTCACTATAGGATATGCCGAGAAAATCCATTAATTCTCCTGCCTGGTGCTTTGGAACGGCAGAATGATCACCATACAAAACCAGAAGGCTATTATCAAACAATCCGCGTTTTTTCAAATTGTCAATAAATTCACCCAAGCACTTATCAGCATAACTTGCAGCTTTTATGTAATTTCCTATATAAGTGCTTTCGAACTCTCCGGCATCAAATCCATCATAATCTTCAAAGTAATTAAAAGGATGATGGCTTGAAAGGGTAACCAAAAAACTGTAAAACGGTTTACTTGTATCAATCTTTTCCAAAGATTGCCTAAAGAACGAAGAATCACTCAATGCATCGCCTTCCCATCCTGCAAAATCATCCAGTTCATAATCTTCTTCACTCACAAATATGTCAAACCCAAGAGCCTTGTACATTTCCTCCCTGTTCCAAAAATCCGGCCTGAAGCCATGCATTGCATAAGTAGTATATCCTTGTTCCTTCAAGGCTTTTGGCAATGAATAGTAGAAGTTCTCAGGATATATCGTATACACGGAGCCTTCTTTTGCAGGATATAAAGAAGTGTTACATAAAAACTCAGCATCGGAAGTGTTGCCGCCGGCCACCTGAAAGTAAATGTTATCAAAATAAAGGCTTTCCTTTATCAACCTGTTCAAATTAGGCGTAATTTCTCTTCCGTTTATGCTGCGGTTTATAACAAATTCCTGCATTGCTTCAATCTGTACAATTATTAAATTCTTCCCCTTTGCTATTCCCCTGTAGTTTTCGGATGATTTCCCCTTTGAACTGAAAAATTCCTTTAATTCCTGTTGTTCTTCTGTTGTAAGCTTATCTTTGTCAAAAAGAGCACTCTCAACATACCTTTTTGTGGCATCAACATGGGAATAAAGCACTCCCAGGCTTTTTGTAACATAATTGCTATTGTGTGCAAATGCATTTATATCGGTCATGGAAAACGTCGTTAATAAAGCAGTCAAGCCTATTATTATGCTTAACATGGAAGCAATAATCTTTTTCTTAATATTTATCTTCTCCACACCTTTTTTAGTAATGATTATAGCCCATGCAATCATTACAGGTATGTCCAGTATGTAGATTAAGTCCTTAATTTTAAACAAACTGAATATACTTTGATCAACAGAGTTAAGCAATTTTATGTTTACATGAAATAATACCGGTATCGTAATTATCCCATAATAATAACGGTAAAAGTTGGTATCGGCTATAAGCAGTATGCTCAGAAGAAAATGGCATACAAGCATTGCAATTATTCTTCTCTTATTGGAAATCAACATTACAGTTCCCATTATTATAAGAAGCATACCAAAAGACGCTATGAGCATTAATACATTTTTTGATGAGAAAAACGGTCTCAAGTTTAGCCGGGTAGTAAACTGATAGTAAAAGCATTTAACCATTATTGAAATAA
>JAMOAC010000323.1 GCA_023621975.1 Bacillota bacterium
CTACTTCAGTCTTTCGGATAATCGTAGGTATATCTCTTGCTACCTTCTTTTCTTCCTTTTTCTTTTCAGCTTTTGAATCACCGGATGATTCCGGATTTTTATCCTTTTGAGTATTATCTGTACCGTCACGCCTTATAACTCCTATATGATCATACAAAGCGTTTAGTTCCTCAGCGGTCAGCAAGCTCATATGATTCTTGACATTGATATTGATTTCCGCAAGCTTTTCCATAAGACGCTTACTTGTGGTATTCAGCTCTTTCG
The DNA here is from genome assembly GCA_023621975.1 of Bacillota bacterium. Next base: position 265 of record JAMOAC010000323.1, read on the forward strand.
CAACTTTATATACTCTGAATTTCTCCAATAGTTCCACCCCCATTATCTATACTTCCGCTGTCGATTAATTGCTTCAGCCTTTCCGCAAATTCCTTTCCGGTAACTGCCACTACCGACCGTATGTCCTTTCCGATGTATTTTCCGAGCAGTTTCTTCTCTCCAAAATATCTTACTTCAATTCCTCTATATCTGCAAATATCACCAAATTTTTTCTTTGTACTTTCAGAAGCATCATTTGCAACTATTACAAGCCTGACCTTTCTTGCCTTCACAGCCCGTTCGCATGTCTCTTCGCCTGAAATCACTTTGCCCGCCTTTGTTGCCAGTCCGAGAAAGGAATATATCCTGTTAATTATTATCCACCTCCAACTGCTTTTCCAGCTCTGCATAAATCTTCGGGTCAATAGATGTCTCAAAAGCCCTTTCAAATCTTTTCCCTTTTTTTGCCTTTTCGAAACATGCAACGGATTTGCAAATGTATGCTCCTCTACCAGGCTTTTTCCCTGTAAAATCAAGGCTTATTTCATTTTCCTTGTTCTTAACAACCCTGATCAATTCCTTTTTGGGCTTCATTTCCTGACATCCAAGGCACATACGCATTGGCACTTTCTTCTGTTTCATGAGCATCACATCCCGTTATCAAGGTCAGTATTAAAATCGGAGCCAGAATTTTCATCTTCAACCTGGTAATTTCCGTTGAAATTCAGAAGCTGCTGCTCTATTGTAGCCCTCAGCTGGGATTCACTCTTTATGTCAATTTTCCAACCGGTAAGCTTTGCTGCAAGCCTTGCATTCTGCCCCTCCTTGCCGATTGCAAGGGAAAGCTGGTAATCGGGTACGGTTACTTTTGCGGACTTGGATTCCTCATCAATATCCACCCTTATAACCTTGGCGGGGCTCAAGCTGCTTGAAATAAATTCCTCAATATTGCTGCTCCACCTGATAATGTCAATTTTTTCTCCTCTCAATTCATCAACTATTGCCTGTACTCTCGTACCCTTCTGACCTACACACGCTCCAACCGGATCAACATCCGGATCTCTTGAAAATACTGCAATTTTTGTCCTTGATCCCGGCTCCCTGGCTATGCTTTTGATTTCAACAGTGCCATCGTGTATCTCAGGCACTTCAAGTTCAAACAGCCTTTTAACAAGGCCGGGGTGTGTCCTCGAAACATATATTACAGGCCCCTTTGTAGTCTTTTTTACTTCAACAATATAAGTTTTGATCCTTTCATTGAATCTGTATTCTTCTCCGGGAGTCTGTTCGGAAGCAGAAAGTATTGCTTCCGTTTTACCAAGGTCTATTATAACATTTTTTCTCTCAGCCCTCTGAACGATTCCGGTGACAATGTCACCTTCCTTATTATGATATTCTTCGTATATTACGCCTCTTTCCGCTTCCCTGATCCTCTGCACAACTACCTGTTTGGCAGTCTGGGCGGCTATTCTTCCGAATTTTCGCGGAGTAACCTCTATTTCAACTATATCGTCTATATCATATTTAGGATCAATTTTACGGGCTTCTTCAAGAGATATTTCAAGTAAATCATTTGTTGGGTTTTTGGTAACCTTTTTCATTGCAAAAACTTTTACTTCACCTGATAAACGATCGATATATATTTTAACGTTCTGTGTAGACCCAAAGTTTCTCCTGTATGCTGAAATCAGCGCAGCCTCGATGGCTTCCAGCAATACTTCCTTGTTAATACCCTTTTCTTTTTCAATCTGTTCAAGGGCATGAATTAATTCGATGCTCATGACATAAACCTCCCCGTTACTATGAAATTAAAATTTAAACGTCTTTTTGACCATTGCAACGTTATTCCTGTCAAATTCCATTATATTGCCGTCGTTATCTTTTTGTCCCTCATCTATTTTAACGACTA
>JAMOAC010000513.1 GCA_023621975.1 Bacillota bacterium
ATTAAGGAAAAATTTACTATTTAAGCAATGTTAAAATATAACAATATTTCTTATATGTGTATATGGATACTAATATAGAAAAGTATTAATAATTATGAAGACAGGTATATGTGGGTGGTTTGGATACAATTTATAAAGAGATATTTAAGTTAATAAGGGAAGCTGGTTTTGATAATGTATCTCTGTGATGGCTAGATGAACTTGTATAATATGTTGATAATAAAAATTTCTTACCAGAAATGGCGAGGAATGGCAGGATTGTAAGTAGAAAAATACATCCTCCATTTGATAAAACCAATCGTATATGGGCAGAGAGCATAAATGCTGAAGATATTGCAAAACGGTGAAGAGTAGTAAACGCTCAACACATAAAGGCAGTACCAGGACGGAAGACAGACGTAAAGATGCGGAACGGATTGCTGAATTATTAAGGTATGGATTTTGTTAAAGGAAGCTATATACCTAATAGGGAGCAAAGGGAATTAAAAGGACTGATATTATACAGAGGGTCACCTCGTATAGTGGGCGGAAATGTGTCCAGGAAATAATTAAATCGCAGGCAGACGAAAAAGTGGGCAGGCACGAAAAGGAAGTAAAGTGTTAAGGAGCACTTTGATCGAATGCACAAAAGTTGCAGGAAGAAATAAAAATAGTTATCTTTCATCCCAGTATAAAAGGATTGCGGCGCGACGCGGTCGAAACAGAGCCACTGCAGCGGTAGGACACGCAATATTGGTAATGGGGTATCATTTAATATAAGAAAAAAGGTTATATGTTAAAAGTTAATATACATGAAGATGGCAAGAATTTTGCTTGAAAAGGGTAATGAGCGAATTATTATAAAAAAAGCCTGAAAGCTACTACTATCAGGTATTAGAGAATATTGTTGTGTCTCTGCAAGGCATTGGGGGTGTTTTCAGGTCAGATGCGGACATTTACACCGCAATTCCTGAGATAATTCTTCAGGTTCATTATATCTATCTTCTTTGTATGAAATACACCTGCCGCAAGGCCTGCATCAATCCTGTCATAATTAAACAGTTCCAGAAAATCTTCCATTTTTCCTGCTCCTCCGCTGGCAATTAGCGGTATTGAAACTATTTCGCCAATTTCGCGGAGCATCGGAAGATCAAAGCCACTGCGTACACCGTCAGTATCTATGGAGTTGAGCACTATCTCACCTGCTCCAAGCTCCTCTCCCCTTTTTGCCCACTCGAGAGCATCAATTCCCGTGTCTATTCTGCCGCCATTTGCAAAAACGTGAAATTTTCCGTTTACGCGTTTAACGTCCATGCTTAGCACAACGCATTGGCTGCCATAGCGCTTTGCTGCAGCACTAATCAACGAAGGATCCTTTATCGCACCGGTATTAATACTTACTTTGTCAGCTCCGGATTTTAATACTATGTCGAAATCGTTTAGTGAGTTTATTCCTCCTCCAACGGTAAGGGGAATAAAAATTTCAGAAGCCACTGCACGCAAAACGTCAGTGAAGAGCTTCCTGCCTTCAAAACTTGCTGTAATATCGTAAAAGACAAGTTCATCAGCACCTGTTTCATAGTAATAGCGTGCCATTTCCACGGGATCTGCCATATCCTGTATATTTTTAAAGTTTACACCTTTAACAACCCTTCCGTTCATTACGTCAAGACATGGTATGATTCTTTTGCTGATCATCAAAGAGCCTCCATAATATATAAATTTTTTATTATATTTCAGAAAAAGCTTTTAACAGGCGAAGTCCGGCACTGCCGCTTTTTTCAGGATGGAACTGCATGCCATAAATCATGCCGGAGTCGGAGCGCACAAGTCCGGTAACCTTGATATCATATTCCGAAACGCCCAGTATGTTCTCAGAGCAGTTTGTGGCGTAATAGCTGTGAACATAGTAAACCCATTCACCATTATTGAAGTATTTGAATATCGGGTCATCCCTGACGATTTCAAGCTTGTTCCAGCCCATGTGGGGAACTTTCAGGTTTGGATTAATATAATCCGCAAGTGGCACGACCAAGCCTGAAATGAGCCCTAAGCCTTCATTTTCACCGTGTTCCAAGCTCTTATCAAACAGAAGCTGCATACCCAGGCATATGCCAAGAAGTGGCTTAACTTCTGCCAATTCTTTTATTGTATCTTCAAGTCCCGATGCAGTTGAGTCCTAAAAAGCGGAGACTTGACATCAGTGAAAACAAATTACCTACTCCATAATCAACAACGGCAATCAATCAGAATCATCCCCTTTATGGTAAAAATTCAGCATGGACCGGAGCAGCTTCAAAAAATTGACAAAGTACAAGTTAAAACCTGTATTTTACAATTACTGAATTGCAATTTATTTTACAGTAAAATTATTAATATGTAAAGGAGGACAAAACTGTAAATAAGCGATTCAGTTATAAATTTTATATTGAAATTCATGTTGCAAAAATTCATAAGATTTTCGGGGCAAATTTTATGAAAAGAATGTTTAAACTGGTTTTAATTCTGCTGTGCTGTGCAATG
>JAMOAC010000204.1 GCA_023621975.1 Bacillota bacterium
CTTCATTTGCATTGTGAAAGGAATAAAGTGCATACAGAAATATCGGTATAGCAAAGACTGTCACATATATTATAACGAACTTATTTGATATACTCAGGCCTTTCAGGAATTCAATGATTTTTTTATAACAACCGGAAATTACATTATGAAATACAGGCTTCATAACATACCCTAATTGTATCAAGAATTTATAACTAATTAAATTTATAATTAATTAAAAGAGCTTATCCTTAATAAAAATTATAGGCTGATAGTATTCAAATGTCAATAAAAGTTAACATTATATGCATATTATGGAACGGTTCACAACCGGCTTTTCATACAGGTCATGAACCGTTCCATCCACTAACTTATTATTTCAGTTTTTCCTTACGCTCATCCAATACAGCTTGCCTGTAAGCCATGACTTTATCAAATCCTGCCTCCTCGCGCCTCTTAAGAAAATCATTCCATATTTTATCAAACTCTTCTTCGGATTTTGCAGTAATAAGTTTGGGCAGCGTCTGACCCCAGTCTGTTGCAATTTTCGTCCAGGCAATTCCTTCAGGAGTATCGCCAACAGGATCCAAATCTTTATAAATACCTGCTGAATAATCGGCATGCGCATTGGCCCACTCAATCATTTGCTGTATTGCAGGTGGTTTTGGAGGCCTCCACTTATAGACGATAACAGGATTTCTCAGCATCCAGTATGTATCGACAGCACCATATTTGACTGAAAAAGCTTCTTCGTCCTGCAAATATTCCTCAACCAGCTCAGGCAAAAGCTGTTCCTTGCCATCTATAACATCCCAGGTTACTCCTTTCTTTCCAAGGAAGAAGTCTCTTTGCCCTTCCTCGCTTGCCCAGTATGTAATGAAACGAATTGCCCTGTCCGGATTCTTGCATGACTTTGAAATCATAACCGGCAGCCATCCTGTCATACTTCCCGGGAAGATTTTTGCCGGCTCTAGCTTAGAGTTTGCAGGTCCGTCTATTGCCATATATACAGCATCAGGATCGTCTTTACTCATAAGCGAGACTGCAGTCTGAATATTGGATGTCCACTCACGTATCATGCAGAAATATCTTCCGCTGTTGGTATTGGCATCTACCTGCGCAGGCTGGTCAACAAAGAAATCCAGGGTAAGAACTTTCATCTCATATGCTTTTCTGAATGTCTTCAGCCATCTTATATATTCAGGGTCTGTCTGCCTGTCATATATTTTGCCATCCTTTTCATAAGGTATTGCCAGAAGGTTCTGCAGGTACTCATCCAGGCCATAGCACCCAAGCGGTCCTGCTCCCTGGGCATAGAAAGGTATAATTTTTTGCCCTTTATAGGTACTGTACTTTTCCTTTACGGTCTTTAATGCATTAAGAAAACCTTCCGGAGTACGCATATCAGGACTTCCGATTTCCTCATACAGGTCTTTTCTTACAAGGAAGGTCTGGTTGGCATTTGTAACGCCTGTTTCCCTCATTTGTTGCTCAGTATATGCTTCATTGGGTATACAATAGGTATTTCCGTCAGGCTGCTTATACCACTTCAGACATGCATCTCCAGCTACCTTGAAGAAATATGGGTCGTATTGTTCTGCCAGCTTATTCAGGGCATGTACATATCCACCTTCCCATAACTTTTTAAAGTTTGGCTGCCAAAAACCTACGGATAGTACATCATCAAGAGAATTTGATGCCATCATTGTTGTCAGCTTTTCGTTCGGGTCTCCACTGGGAATATCAAAGTCAATAGTAACACCTGTCTTTTCAGTTACATATTGCGAAACAACATTTTCTCCCCACTTTTTGTTGTACCAGTTGGCGTCAAGAAACCATGTCAGTGTAACAGGTGAAGTATCCAGTTTCCAGCCAGGTTCATCGGGATTTAGTTTGTTTTCTTCTGTTGTTTGATCAGTCGTTTGTGTCGTTTCATTTCCAGTTTCTGTTTTGGATTCATTCTCTTTACTCGTCACGTCATTTCCTCCGCAGCCGCTTATAATTGCTACAAGCATGATAAAAGTGATTGCCAAAGAAAGAATCCTTTTGACTTTACTTCTCATTGTCATCCTCCTTTTTTTAATTTAACTTGTTGTGTTGGATAATGAGAAAGCATTGTGGAGAGCTTTCAGAGCAATTTTTATTTGCTCTTAAGCCCGGAACTCCT
>JAMOAC010000397.1 GCA_023621975.1 Bacillota bacterium
ATCCAATATCCATTCCCTGCCCTGCGAATCATCTTTCATTCCGTATAAAATTACGCAGTATTATTCTTGTTAATTGCTCAAAATGTGACTTTTCCTCTTGCATTATTTCGAGAATGTTATCATAATAATAGGTAATTTATATTTACTTATTGCCGTTTATATTAATGCTTTTTTATGGAATCCCAACAACAGTTGTTCAATCCAACATATCTGTTGTTTTGTATTAGAGTGTTAGTATTATTCTTGGTAATAATTACAAAATCGGGAACGGAGGTAGACACGTATGAATGAGAAAGAAGAAAAAAAGAAGTTTTCCGTAAAAGATTACTCGATTAATGTACTGAATTATATGGCTCATGGACTTTTTGCATCACTTATTATCGGTCTTATTATAAAACAGATTGGAGATTATACAGGGATTTCTCTGTTGTCAGAAATAGGAAAATTCGCACAACTTTTAATGGGTCCTGCAATAGGAGCAGCAGTTGCTCACGGAGTTAAAGCACCTCCATTGGCTGTCTTCTCTTCACTTATTACCGGAGCAATTGGTGCCAAAACCATAATTCTTACTGAAGCAGGTACATATTCAATACAGATTGGAGAACCTGTCGGTGCATTGATTGCAGGGCTTGTCGGCGCTGAAATAGGAAAACTGGTTAACGGAAAAACAAAGCTGAATATTATATTTGTTCCTGCCGCTACAATAATTGCCGGAGGGCTTACCGGCACCTTTGTCAGTCCGGTTATGTCTTCTGTGATGACAGCCCTCGGGCAGATGATAAATTATGCTACTGAGCTTCATCCCATACCAATGGGTATCATTGTATCCACTCTTATGGGAATGATACTGACCGCCCCCATCAGCAGTGCGGCTATAGCTATATCATTAAAACTAAGCGGCCTTGCAGCCGGAGCTGCAACCGTGGGATGCAGTGCCCAGATGATCGGATTTGCAGTTGCCAGTTTCAGGGAGAACAAGTTCGGCGGACTGCTTTCCCAAGGCCTTGGAACTTCAATGCTTCAAGTCCCCAATATTATAAAAAATCCGCTGATATGGATTCCGCCTACACTAAGCAGTGCTATTTTGGGGCCAATTGCTTCCGCAGTTTTTAAAATGAGAAGTAATCCTACCGGGGCAGGCATGGGCACCAGCGGGCTTGTCGGGCAGTTTGCAACTATAGAAACCATGGGACCAGGCTCCATACCTGCTATAATTCTCTTACACTTTGTCGCTCCTGCGGTATTGACCCTGATCTTTTCAGAAATTATGCGCAAAAAGGGCTGGATTAAGTACGGAGATATGAAACTGGATATATAATTTGTGATGTTAAATAAAGTAATGCCGTAAGTTATGTCATACAAAGTAATGTTATAAATGCGATATTAACGGGACTTGGCCAGTCAGGTTCAAGTCCCTTTGATTTATGACCTGTTTTATAGCTCTTTTAATGGTTTTACATGTAAAATATTCCTTGTAACTGAGAATTATCGAGATTTTGTAGTTTTTTTACCGGAGAGATTTTTACCGGTTCTTTTTCTTTATTATCTCTTTCGCACAGAACAACTTCTATTTAATTATAAATATAGCAAGCCAGGCTGGCAGCAAATAAATTACAACACGTAACTGCTCAAAATCTTATTGAATGAAACAATATCAAAGCCGCTGACAAATTCAAATTTGACTTTGCCAAGCCCGCTGAAATACAGTTCCAATTCACAGTCCAGGTCAAACGTCCCCGCTGTTTCAACGGAAAAAGCCTGGATCTTGCTGTAAGGCAATGATGTAAAGTCTTTCTTTTTACCGGTTACTCCCTGAACATTGACAGAAATTATTCTTTTATTTGTAAAAATTACCCTGTCTCTAATTCCTTTAAAAGATGCTAAAACATTTTCACCTTCAACCAGCATAGGATTGATCATTTCCATGACATCTCTTACATCATCAGGCCCTAACTTGAAAATTTTGGCATTTTGAAAATCAATCATATAAAACCCTCCACGTTTTTTCCAATATTATACATTAACTACCGATACAATACAATGATATGCAATTTATTGACATGATATACAATGACATGAAAATAAAAAACCCCCGGAAGCCTTTTGCTTCCAGGGTCTAATCTGGTGGAGCTAAAGGGATTTGA
>JAMOAC010000197.1 GCA_023621975.1 Bacillota bacterium
GATATTGTAAATAGTGATTCAAAGTGATATCATTAAAAAATATTGTAAAAGGTATTAAAAAAATATCGAAAAAGTATTGCAGGAAATATAATAAAAAGTAATGTAAAAAATTGCAAAAATAATTGCAAAAAGTTATTTCGAAAAGTATTGAAAAAAAAAGTGTTACGAAAAGCATTGAAAGAAATTACGCAACGATTGCTTTGAAAAATCTATAAATGACAGATTTAATTAAAAATAACTTATTAAAAAACAAAGGAAATTAAGGGGTGTAGTTGATGATAGATAAAGAAAGAATAAAAAGGGCAGTAAGAGAAATATTAATCGCAATAGGAGACGATCCTGACAGGGAAGGCCTGAGGGAAACACCTGAAAGGGTAGCCAGGATGTGCGAGGAAATATTCGCGGGATTGCACCGGGATCCACGGGATGATGTTAAAATATTCCAGGAGGATGGCCACCAGGAAATGATACTGGTTAAGGACATACCTCTTTACTCGGTATGTGAGCATCACCTGCTTCCCTTTATAGGTGTTGCACACGTTGTTTATATTCCAAACAAGGGAAGGATTTTCGGACTGAGCAAGCTGGCGCGGATTGTTGATACCGTTGCAAAAAAGCCGCAGTTACAGGAAAGGCTGACGAGCGAGGTTGCGGATATTATAAACGAAACCATTCAACCCTTGGGAGTGGCAGTGGTTGTTGAAGCAGAGCATCTTTGCATGACCATGCGCGGAATAAAAAAGCCCGGTTCAAAAACCGTTACTTCAGCATTGAGAGGTAGCATGAGAACGGATGCCAGGACCAGGGCAGAGGCCATGGCATTGATTAACTCACATTGATAAACCTGTGCTGATTTGCGTGTTTAGCGAATTAATGTTTGGCGAATTATGCTTCCCGTTTGGAAGCATATCGCTTTATCATGGCTTGATGCTGCTTGCTTTCTTTAATATATTTCTGAATGGCAGGCACAATTTCCGACTTCTTTAAATAACGGAACCTGATGGTTGCATGATTTTCAAAGCCGTTTTCGCGTACCAGCTTCATTATAGTTTTATGATCAATGTGATATTTATCCATTAGCTCCTGGACCTTTATATAATCTTCAATAGGCCTGGGAATAAGGGGATCCCCCCCGAAGTACTTGTTGCATATTGCTGTTATGGTAGTGGGATTGCTGCCCAATTCTCTTGCAATTTCAACATAGGTCAGTCCCTGCTTCCTCAGCCTCCAGACATCATCCTTTGATATTTCAGGAGCATCTTTTCTTGCGCTTTTGTAAATGAATCCGAAACTTGTCACAAATTCATCGATGCTCATGTTCCGGAGCTTTGCATGGCGCTTGATATAACTGTACAGTGTTGAGTTTTTGTGAAGGTTGTAAATATATTTGCCTACGGCAACTTCATTAAGCCTTTTCTTTATCTGGTTGTCTCTCTTTTTTGCAATGAGAGACTTGATTTCCCTGATTAATTCCTTTTGATTGTCGCTGTCGCCGATTGTTTTGTAAAAATAATACTCCTTGGCTTTAAGGGTGGATGAATCAAAAAGGGAAATAAGCATGCCTGCCAGGCCAAGCCTTCGAAAATCTGAAGTGCCCAGCATGAGTATGTCATTTTTATTGTATTTGTTTTCCTTAAATACTTTTTTCATGCAATAGTATGCATTATCAAGGGATTCTGAAGCAACCCACTTTGCTTTGTATTTAAAGTCTGCAGGGTGAAACCTGCCCGGATACACAAAATTAAACAATTCATATATTGACCAGTTAAAGCGCGAAAGAACGTTGTATATGCCGTGCTTCAGAAGCCTTTTCTTCCAATCAAGTGTTGGAATGTCCTCAACCCTTCTTATACCTTCCTTGTAAATCATATCCTGTACGGCTTCAATAACGGCTTTGTCGTCTTCCCATATGCCGTGCTTGCTCCACATCCACTCTTTGAGTATCCTCTTTTTAAACTCTTCCGGGTACGCATTTTTAATAACGGCAAGTATATCATGCTTGAAGACGGCCTGTATCATGCCGAACAGTTTGTAGCGCACCAGTATTGACTTTATTTGTTTCAGGTTGTAATTAGGCAAATCAATCGGTTCAATTCGGGCTATATTTTCCAGACAATAGCGTGTTAATATTTTGCACACCGTTTTTATGTATCACATAAATTTTATTACATTTATTCAGGCAATTCATCATTAATAAAATATAAATTTGCAGCCGTTTTTTTAGCATAATTCAACAAAGCGAAACAAGCTTTCAGGTCATAAATATCACCAGTAAAAAGGGACAAGGAACAACATTTTAGATTTCATAGATCATAATACTTTAGATTACGCATTCTCTAAATAAAGTATTATAATATATTATATATTATAATATTAAAATTGTCAGTGGTGTGCGGACTATAAATCAATATCCGGAATATATTTATACATTTTGATGGATGGGAAATTATGTGTATTTTAATAGGACAAGTTAACCTATAATATAAAGAGGTGATACGATGGAGTTTAAGTTTCGATTGGGAACGAGGGTGTACTTCGGTACCGATTCCATAAAAAATAACAAGTGGGAAATAGCCGCTGCAGGTACCCGTTGCATGATAGTTACAGGGAGATCCTCGGGAAAGGCAAGCGGAGCCCTTGATGATGTTGTGAGCGTGCTTGATGAACTTTCCATAGACTATTATATATACGACAGGGTGGAGAACAATCCCTCCCTCGAGAATGTAGAAGACGGGGGCAGGGCTGCCCGCCAGTTTAATGCTGATTTTATTATAGGAATAGGCGGCGGGTCACCGCTTGATGCTTCCAAGGCAATTGCAGTTCTGGCAGTAAACGATATGAATGCCGTGGACCTTTTTAGAAACCATTTTCCAAAGGAGCCGCTCCCCATTCTGGCAATACCGACTACAGCCGGTACAGGCAGTGAAGTGACACCATATTCCATACTCACACGCCCGGATGTTGAAACTAAAATGAGTTTTGGAAATGATCAGACATTTCCCAAAGTAGCATTTCTTGACCCAAGGTATACTGCCAGCATGAGCCGTGACACGACGGTAAATACGGCAGTGGATGCGCTTTCACATGCCATAGA
>JAMOAC010000107.1 GCA_023621975.1 Bacillota bacterium
GATATCACAACTTCTCAAATCGATAAGGGATGCTTAAATAAAGGATGCTTAAAAAAGATAGATACAGGGGGAATACTTTTTTCAAAAACCCAGAGTATCTTGACGCTATCGAGCACAAAATATTATTTGACTTTAATATACGTTTGCCTTATAATTATAAGCGATCTCCGTGGGGGCATGGATGTGCATCTAAATATTATGCACCCGTAGCTCAGTAGGATAGAGCACCGGTTTCCTAAACCGGGTGTCGGGGGTTCGAATCCCTCCGGGTGTACCAGAATACCCAGTCGTATCAATGATTTGATCGACTGGGTTTTTTCTCATTTTGGCATATTGTTCTTTTATATTGACACATTGTTGATTAACTCCAGAATCGTGAAACACTGTCATATTAATGGTTAAAAACTTATAACGGAAGTGTGCAAAACAACATCGAAAAAATCCTAACACCTGTATTGTGCTGTATTATATACTTAAAATACAAGCACTTCCGTATATTGCTGTATGCATTTCATGAGAGTTAAGCAGGGGGTGGAAAAAAATGATTAAGCTGGGCGTAAATTCCGGTTTATTTGTTGATTTTGATTTTGAAACAGCAGTCAAACACATTGCCCTTGCCGGATATGACGGAGTGGAAATCTCGGCTATTAAGGGAATGTGTGAGCATCTGGAGCTGGATAGGTGGAAAGAACAGGTAAAGGAACTTAGAAGAATTGTTTCAGACTACGGCCTTGAATTTCTGTCTATGGAAGAAGCTGCTTTGGATGAAGAACGGCTTATAAACGCGTTTGAAGCTGCAGCAGAGTTGGGGATTCCTGTTGTAAATGTAGGACCTGGAGGAAAGTCGGATGTTGAAGAAGATTTTCAGCGTTCTGTAAGTATGTTGGCCAAAATGTCGGAAAAAGCCGAAGAGTTCGGGGTAATACTGTGTGTTAAAGCCCATGTAGGTGCAGCCATTTATAATACTCCGACTACTTTGAGGGCAATGGAGCTTATTAAGTCACCTGCTTTTGGCATTGATATGGATCCCAGTCATATTTACAGGGCTGGGGAAAATCCTGAAGAAGCATTGCCGAAAGTAATAAGCAGGGTTAAACACATACATATACGTGACTGCAAGGGACGCAATTTTGGTCCTGGGGAACCTGCCAACCAGGCCTGTGGTCGGGGAGATATTGATCTCTTCGGTTATTGCAAGGCTTTGGTGGAAGGAAACTATTCGGGTCCTGTGTGTTTGGAAGTTATTGGAGCTAAAGGCCTTTCGCTTCCTGAGGTTTCGATTATTGCATCTGAGAGCTATGGGTATCTCAATGCCTGTTTAAAGATGCTGGGAGCGAGGTAAGCAGCAAAATAATTCTTAAGGAGGAGATTGCAATGGCAAGAAAGCCAAATCTTCTGTTGCTTGGAATAGATAGCTTAAGAGCTGATCATATGAGTTTGTATGGTTATCACCGCTTGACAACACCACATATTGATAAGCTGGCACAGGGAGGAACTGTGTTTGAGTTTGCGTTCAGTCCAAGCATTCCGACTACGCCGGGATATGCTTCCATGTTCAGTGGTTTGGATTGTTTCGGTACCAACGTGGTGGCATTACGCCATGAAGGACCTATGGCTGAGAATGTGGTGACTTTAGCCGAAGTATTGAGGGCTGAGGGATACAATACAACATCTGTTGGTTTTGAAGGGAACCCTGCTTCCAGAGGTTTTGACAGATATCTCAATTATAAGGCATGGGGTTCTTATGACGAAGGCCGGAGTCCAAAAGCTGAGAACCTCAATGAAGTTGCTATTCCGGAACTTGAACGCCTGTCTGAGGATGACAAACCATTTTTCCTATTTTTGCGTCATATGGACCCCCATTCTCCATATCTTCCTCCTGCGCCGTTTGAACGTATATTTTACGGCGGAGATGAATTCGATCCTAACAATGATTCACTAAAACCGGTTTATGAATTCAAACCCTTTGCTGACTATTTCAAATCGTGGTTTCCTCCAGGCTGTACCGATAAAGAATACATCATAGCTCAGTACGACGGGGCAATTGCTTATATGGATGCATGTATTCAGAACATTTTTATCAAGCTGCAGGCTTTGGGTATTGAAGAGGATACCCTCATTGTCATCACTTCTGATCA
>JAMOAC010000375.1 GCA_023621975.1 Bacillota bacterium
TTTCCAGGGCTTTATAATCACCTGAAGCTTTTGCATATTCTGCGCAGCCTATGGCAGCGAAAGTTTCGGAAAACCAATACCTTCTTTTCCTCAGCGGCCTGCCGTCATTTGTTACTTTGAAAAACATTCTTTCATCGGTATCAAAACAATGTTTTATCAGAAAATCATATCCAAGTTTGGCCATATCAAGCCATTCACTTCTTTTTTCGAGTACATTGTACAGCCTGCTGAACATCCACGTCCCTCTGCCCTGTATCCACACCGACTTATCAGTGCTTAAAATAGACCCGTCCCTGTCAAGATAATGATAGTACCCTCCGTTTTCCCGGTCTGGAGAATATTTCATCCAGAACGGAATCACATTATCCAAAAGCATGTCCCTGTATATTTTCTTTAACTCCTCAATTCTTTCACGTTTCATTATTCCACCTTCTCTATAATTATTCTATTTTTTCCAGCCCTTAATTGTAAATTCTGTTGTAAATCCTATAAATAACAACTGCTGCTTCTGCTCTTGTTGTATTGCCAAGAGGATTTATATTTTTCCCATCGCCTTTTATAATTCCGCTTTTTACAAGCGTTGCCAGGCTGTCCTTTGCATACGAAGCTATCATATCCTTATCTGCAAATCCTGTAATGTCAACGTCTGTTCCCTTTGCAAGACCCTTTCCTGCCACTTTCAAAGCGCGATCTATCAGTACCATCATATCCTGCCTTACTATTTTTTCATCAGGCCTGAACTCGTTGTTTCCGACACCGTTGGTTATGCCAAGCTTTTTGGCTATTCCTACCTGCTTAGCATAGTACGCATCAGGGTCTATGTCCGAGAAGTTGTCGCCTGCTTCGGCATCAAGCCCTAAAGCCCTGACCAGCAGTACTATAAAGTCCGCCCTTGTAATATCTGCCGATGGATTGAATACTGTATCGGAAATACCGTTGATTATCCCCTTTGAAGCCATTACCTCAATTTCTTTCCTGGCCCATGCATAATTTGCAATATCATCAAAGGTCTTTTTTACATATGCAACTGCAAATGTGCTGAAGTGAGTTATTGTGAATGTAACCATTCCAGTTTCGGTATCATATCTGCCTGAAGGTATCGTTACTATGTTGCCTGCTTCGTCAACATACCACACCACCACGTGTTCAGGGTCTTCAAGTTCGGCAGGTGACGGCGTGTATGGTATTGACACCGTCACTGATGCATTTGGATTGCTCCATTTTACTTTTTCGCCGTCTGCCATCAGATAAATCTGAATTATCGGGCGCCCGCCAATAATTTCTCTTATATTGTCAGGCAGCTGAGAACTATCATACTTCCCAATGACGATAGAAACATTTTTTCCTTTTGTTCCTTCAGTCTCCCGTAGCATATTATCCGGTACTGCTATATTCCCCACAACCGTGCAGAAGGATAATCCTTTTCTCTTACTGCCGCCTGACAATGCAGAAGCAGGCACTTCCAAAGCAAATGAATCAACTCCGTCAACAGGGGGCATGATTATACTTGCAGTGTCTTTATTTGCAAACAGTGCTTCAATTGTTGCGGAATCCAGGCTTATTATACTGCTGCCTTTTTCTTTATCAACTTTAATTGGTACTTTATCAAGGGAATTATCCCCGCCAATAGCAGCATAATAGGTAGTATCTGTATCTTTGTCCAGGCCTGAACCCGGAACCTGTATTGGTACAAAGATATTACCTCCTCCTGTGCCCGGCGCTGCCCTGTTCACTGTTACGACATATGTTTTTTCGCTTCCGTCTTCTGCTGTTACTACTACTTCGATGACGTTATCGCCTACGCTTAAGTTTATGGATTCAGCAACTCCGCTTGTAACAGGATTTCCGTTTATCTTTACCGTTGCCTTGCTGTCTGCAGCAATTGCGGTTACCCTTATATTTGACACTTTGTTTCCTACACTTACAGTGTATGATACCACGTCTTCGTCAAAGCCAGGAGTGAGAGTTCCTTCACTAATTATCAGCTCTCTCAGATTATTGTTGCCTGATGGTTCATCTTCCCATATTGCATACAAAGTTAGATTGCCGGAGGGCATAATCACTGTTTCCCCTGGCGCATAGCCTGTTCCGCTCCCGTCCGCTGCAGTGTTCCATTCCTTAAACTTCTTTCCGGCCGGCGGTATTAGTCCGCCGGCATCGGCTGCAATAAATGTTTCACCCTCAAACTTGTCAGTTTCCATGGGTACATCCCCTGTGCCGCCATTTGCGTCATAAGTTACGGTGTATTGAATAGGTACAAATTCCGTTCCCCATATTTCAACTTCATCTTCAAATGTCCAGGTCCCTTCTATACCTGTTATGACATCAATCTTTACATACCTTGCAACTTCCGGCCTGTCAAGCAGCATTATATACTTGTAAGAACTTTTTGCCGGATTGGAAAGGGAATCGGCGCCAGGGTATAATGTTGCCCATCCGAGGTTGACATAATTGATTCCATCTGTTGAGCAGGAGTAGATTACCTCTTTGGGAAGTTTTACGTCGCTTTCAACATACTTAAGGAAGTTTGCTGATATATAGCTTATATTGTATATTGAGCCCAGGTCAAAAATCCTGGAATAATAAGTATTACGTATACCCTGCCATCCACTGTCGTCAGGTGTATTTTCTGCGTATATTCCATTAGTTAACTCATAACCTGAATCAATGTGATTGCCGCTCGGTTTTTCATTAGTCGTATAGGGCTTGCCAAGTGCAACGTTTTCCGTATTTTCAGGAGGATTTGGCATAGGCGCAGTTGTTGCTCCGGCAGGTAACCCCGCAGGCCCATACACCATAATTTCATCTACAAACATCCAATCTCCTTCTTTTTCCAACTTCACCTTGACATATCGTGCATTAGTCGGGCTAAACCGTATATCGTACCACTTGGCTGTAGGCCCTGACGGTACTGTTGCAGCCCCTGCAAATGAGAAATTTTCGTTGTCCGTGCTCGTATATACCGAAACCCTGTCAATTTCGTATAGATATACACCTTCCCATTTATGCACCTTTACATTGTCAATATACCTTTCCGTACCAAGGTCCAATGTAATATCTACATTGTTGTTGCCAAGATAATATCCATAGGATTTCCCGTCCAGATAATCTCCTGCAAGAATACCGTCTGTTGACTCTGAATTATTTGCATCAGGATATGCAGTGTTTGGTTCATGGGACTTTCTGTAAGTCTTCCCATACGCCAAATTTGCTCCAGGAACAGGTTCCGGTTCAGGTACAGGCATTAATACGGTCTCCTCATGGGCACCTCCGGCATTTTCCTTATTAAATACCTGTATTTCATCAATGAACAGCCAGTCATTACCTGTCTTTTTGAATCTCACCTTAACATAGCGTGCAGCCGTATCTTCAAACGATAATTCATTCCACAGGCTGGGTGCTAACGTTGCTTTGCCCTGCAGTGTAAAGTTCAAGTTGTCGGTACTTGTAAATACCTCTATTTCATCCGCTCCATAATCATATTGCCCCTTCCATTCGCTCACTCTTACATTGTTTATGCTTTGTACCGTTTCCAGGTCGATGACGATATCAACTGTTATACTTCCGCTGCCTATATTGTATCCATAGGATCTACCGTCCTGATAATCTCCTGCAATCACTCCGTCAGTTGATTCAGAATTATTTTTATCAGGATATTGAGGAGACGGTTCTATGGACTTGGTATAAGATTTTCCAAGTGCGAGGTTTTCCGGCAACATTCTTTTTTCAAGAGGCTCCGGCAGTGGTGCAGGAGTCGGTTCAGGCAACTGTACAGGTTCAGGCACATCTCCGTCATATTCAAAGTAAAGAAGTTCACCCTGCCCTCCTCCGAGTATAAGTTCCAACTCATAAACAGAGCCTGATATATGAGTAAGCTCTACGTTTTCAATTTCACCTGTATAACGGTTTACCTTTCTTAGCTTCGTTGGGTCTCCGCCCGTGCTGAAGTCAAAGGTTAGAGTAATTTTCTGCTGTGTATCCTCGCACATGCCGTGCTGCTGCTCAGGCCTTAAACCGTTTCCTGTATGAAGCCCGTTAACTACCATGAAGTATTTCGGGCATGAGGATGTGAAGAATCCCCTGTCAACTCCCGGAAGAATGTCAAAATATCCAATAATAACATCGCCTGGAAGCCCGTTATTCTCAGTTCCCAGGTTAGTTACAGCAATTCCGGTCAGGTTGTAATCAGGTTTTGGTTCAAATCTGCTGATATAATCGGGCATCTTGTTTTCAACAATATTACTGCCCTCATAATGTTTTCCCGGTAAGAACCGTGCGTCACTGCTGTAAAGCCTCACCAGATGTTCTCCCAGGTTTCTTACCTCTTTTGCCAGATCCGCATACCAGTAATAGAACTTTGTAGGATTTCCGTCCTTGTCAAAGAGAAGAAACTTTGTACCATCCGGATAATGCTCATTATAATATTCCCATCTGAACATGCTCAGCCACTTGCCACCAAGAGCCATAGTTATATACGGAACTGCATACAACTGCGATTGAGTGAGTTCGTACCATCCGGTTGCATATACATTGCTGCCGGTCTTAAAGCCAAGGATATACTGGCCGAAAGCAATCGGTTGAGTTCCGCTTCCGTCCCATCCTTCAAGGGACAGTGCCCTATACATGGCTGTCTGGCTGACAATACGGTCGTTTATATTTATGTCTGATCCGGTTTCGCAGAAATAATAATCATCAAAACTGATAAAGTCCGGTTTTACATTCCGTATATAACTCCTCAGCTGGTGCTCTGTCCATTGCGGAACTCCGGTAGCATACCAGTGGCCGATTTGGTTGCTGTGGATTGCAACATTCGGATAAAGCTCACGAATCAGTTTTGCCATGTCCCTGCTCTCTTGTTCATATCTTTTCGAGTAATAAATCTCGTCTCCGATTGAAAATGTTGTCAGGTTATCAACATCTTCCAGTTGGTCCCCTCTTAAAAATCCATCGCTTCTTGTTGCAGCAGGAGTTCCAAAAGGCAGGTAGCAAAGGGACCACTTAAGCCCTTCTACGGAATTTGAAAGGGTCTTGTTATAATATGGCGGTTCATAATAAGTTGCTGATGTAAATCCCGAATTAATCCACTCCTCTGCCGTAGGGAACTGTCTTCCGCTTTCATCCGTTGCCACGCTGGTCTGGAACATGAATCCGTGATGAATAAATTTTCTGGTTGTATCGGACATCATATTTTCAGGTACCGGTGTCAACGCCTCGATTTCAACTATTCTGCTGAAATTAACTGATGCATTGTTTATAACCACCCTGATTTTGTCTGTAGTTACAGGCTCAAATTTAAACCTGTTCCACACCTTGTTATTGCCCCTGACACTTCCGCCGGGTACCGTAACCCATTTTGACTGGGATTTATCCCAGTATTGTACATCAAAATCCCTTATCCCATATGTTGAAAATCTCATATCAAGGGTAGGTTCTACAGATGTGTTATCCTGCACTGTATAGACATTTATAACCCCAATCTCGTAGTCGGAGTCAAAATCAATTTGTATCCAATCAGGGTATTCGCCCGGTGTGGCATCCATCCAGCCTCCGCCACAGCCCCAGTAGAAACCTGTCCTGTCGCCATCTATTACTGACTGTGCCGGATAATCGACACTGTATTCTGAAGATGCGGTTGCTACTGACCTGTTGCTCAAATGTGCAACGTTTGTGCCGGGTGCCGGTTCAGGTGCCTGCGCTGTAGCAGTAAAAGCCTCAATTTCTGCTATTCTGCTGAATTTCTGCAAAGCGTCCTTTACAAGTATTCTTATCCTGTTCGTATTAACAGGTGCGAACCTGAATTGTCTCCACACGTTTATATTGTCCGTCACTTTGCCTCCGGGGACTGTTTTCCATGACCGGCTGTTAACATCCCAGTACTGCACATCAAACACAGTGATTCCGTATTTAGTAAAGTCCATATATAATGTAGGCTCGCACATGTTGTCCACATCGTCTTGCAGCGTAAACACATTTATTGTATCAATTGAATAAATACTGTCAAAACTAACTTCCACCCAATCGGGATATTCATCCGGTGTGGCGTCCGCCCAAACCCCACCGTTTTCCCATTCTATACCCGCCCTGTCGCCGTCATTTACGGCTTCCACAGGGTAATCGCTGCTGTATTGGGAAGACGCACTTGCTATACCGCCGTTGCTTGCAAGCGCCACATTTACCCCTTCTCCGACAACGTCTGACTCTTCCCTCACAGTAACAGTGGATGTTACGCTAAGGTCTATTGGCTGTTCAGGCTGAACAACCCCTTCAGGCAGTTCAAATGTCCCTATAGCCGTGTATTCTCCCGGAACATTACCATTATAGCCTTCTATCGTCCAGTTTAAATAAACGGTATGTATGCGGTTATCACTGTCCTTTATGGTGGTGGTTGGCGGCAAGGTAGCTAAAGCATCCGCTTCACTGGCGCCGAAGTTAACTTTTACGTCACGTACCGGTGCGACAGATATAATTTCATATTCCGGTTCAATGACCTCATCTACTCCATATACCTCTATCTCGTCAATAAATAGCCAGTCATCGCCTCCTGTTTTCTCTATGTTCACCCTTACGTACCTTGCATTTACCGGCTCAAACTCGAGTTCAAACCAATTGTCCACCGCAGTATCCGTTTCTGCCTGAAACGTATACGTTCTGTTGTTGGTACTTGTATATACCCTTACTTTATTTGGATAATAGGCATACGTGTATCTCAGTACCTTCACCTTGTTTATGCTGTATACATTTTCCAGGTCAATTGTTATATCAACGCTGATGTCTCCCTGTCCTTTGTAATATCCGTATGATCCGCCGTCATCATGGTGCGAGGATATTATCCCGTTTGTTGACTCTGAATTGCCGGTGTCCGGATATGCAGTGCTAGGCTCTATGGATTTCGTGTAACTTTTACCCCGGGACAGAAGCACTGTTTCTATAAAAGCCCCATTCCCATTTGTATCAGCCCATGTCTGTACATCGCCTGTTTCGCTGTCAGTATCATAGGTCGCGGTGTAATCTGTGTCAGTACCGTCTGCAAAAGAATTAAATGGTATTAATACCATGTATGCTGCTACAGCAAGCATTAATATTAATGATATAACTTTGCGGCCATGGCAAGACACATTAATTACCCCCTTCATAGTTAATAAATTTTATACCTATGTATTCAATCTGTTTTTTACGTAATTCAATCTATTTTTTACGTATCTAAACTATCTTTATAAATGATGAGCAATAAAACTGTACACCTGTATCAACCCAGGATATCAGTCCCACCAGTAGGTCCTGTATTTTCTCAATGCGCAACAGAGCGCATCTACATTTTCCGGCGGTGTAGGAGGATAAATGCCAGCTATGAATTCAAGCCCTCCGATTGGGCTACCAAGTTTCATGACTTCTTCCTTTATAAGGTCTTCTATATCCTTGCGGGATCCGTAAGGGACTACCGTTTGCCTGTCTATGTCAAGTTGAATTGCCACCCTGCCTTTTAGGAATTTCGCCAGGTTATCTATACCGTTGCACAAATCCTGAAGATTAATAATATCTACTCCTGCTTCTATAATGTCGTCGAGTATGTCCACTATCTTTCCGTCACTGTGTAAATTTACAAGCGTACCAACCTTTTTGCACGGTTCAATAATTCTTTCATAAGCAGGCTTAATCCAGCGCCTGAAATGTGCAGGGCTGATTATGGTTGAAGCCTGGCTTCCCAGGTCATCTCCCATGAACATTACATCTACTCCGATATCCAGATAGTTATTGATAATCACAAGATTATGTTCAACCAGCTTGTCAATAAGGACATCCAGCATGGGTTCTCCTGTTGCAAAATCAGTCATGGCATTTTCAAATCCCCGAAGATACAGAATACGCTGGAATAAAAATCCATGAGGAAGGGTTCCGCATGTATATTTACCCTCTGAACGTCTTTGTTCTATTACGGCCTTTTCCGCATTCCAATCACGCGGTCCTCTGTCCGCCTGTACTCTCGCATCGGGTATTTTATAGCTGTAAAAATCATCCCAGTTTGCAAGCGGCGCATTTACAACTACACCTTCAATCCCGTCAATACTTGTCTGCCATATACAGCCCCATGCGTCCGTAAACGGCTTATCCTTCGTGTATGCTGGACCAAAGTCTATATTATTGTAATCCTTCCACCCTTTTTTGACATAAGGGAAAAAGTCTGGATGGCGAAGGGCAACAGCCTCCATATCTTCCTTATATTCATTCCAGCTTGCGTTGCTTATTACAACCTCCATCGGTATCCATTGAGGAAAGTTAAAAGTTGCATTTCTAATATAATTCTCCCTTTGCGTTATCATAAAGTCATCCCGCCCATCAACCTGTTGTTAATAAGATAAAGCGTCAATCAAGTTAATACATTAATAATTTCTTAAAATATCGCATATCTGCATAAATGCTTCCTTTATCCTGTACAGCTCACTTTCCTTATTGCGCTTCCGCCACAACCCTGTGAAGTCATACAGCCAGTATTCAAGCATTTCAGCCAATTCCCATGGGCTGTACACAAATGTCTTTATATCCTGCTTGAAATCATATTTTTTTATGATTAGGGCCAGTGCCTGCATAAGTGCTACGCCTCTTGCCGACAAATAGAACTCTTGAAAATCAGGCTTTATATTTTCAGGCACATTATTTGACAGGTCAAGTATATGTTTGGAAATATCCATGGCTTTATTGGCTGCACTGATCAATTCATCTTCACTGACTTCGGTAAATTCTTTTATTACACTGTCAAACATTGGCTTGCCGTAAACCTTATAGTCTCTCCAAAATGCAATATTGTTCCAGATAATTTTATCCTGCCTGCAAAGCTCTCTTAACAGTGAAACAATCTTTCCGCTTTTATCGCCGAATTCCAGCAGGGATATTTTTTCATCAACAGTCTCATAACTTTCATTATCATCCGGGGACCAGGACAGGGATGCCCCGTATATCATTCCCGGAACAGAATTCGCAAAGAAATTGATGTGGCCTGAGTCTCCCCAATCGGTATTCAGTACACCTATAGCTCCGTACTTTTTCCCGTAGCCCACCATTTCAGAAATGTTGTGAAAGCTCAAATCCAGTTGGTTAATAAGCCTGCTGAATCCTGAAACGCTCGGGCATACATACTGTTTGAATCCAAAGTCACTAAATATCTTTATGTCTTCTTCCCTGGCTTTGTCAAAATAATACCAGTTAAGGAACTCTACATCCTTTGGTAAATATTCCATATAATCCGGATATTTTAGAATTATATCTCCCCAAAGCATTACTTTTTTACCGTAACTTTTTACATGCCTGATTATCTCATTGACAAAGTCAACATAAAGCTTCCCTATGCCTATTTTATCCGCAAGGGCCTTACTTTTGCCCTTTCCAAGATCAAAGGTCTCATCACAGCATATATTGAACTTATTTGAAGAAAACAGCGGGATATATTCGTCAAGCATTTTTCTTACCAGTTCAATGCTTTTTGGATTGGAAGCATCCAGTGTATGGTATCTCAACCTGTTGTACCACGTAAAAGGCCTGCCTACACTTATGTCCATTTCGCACAGTTCCTTGAATGAATTGCTATCAAGCATATCATACAGATGAGAAAATGTTGACATACACGGTACAAGCTCAATATTCCTTTTTTTGCAATACTCATCAAGTTCCAGTATTTCTTCCGCAGTGATCGGATCAGACTTTATCCATACCTCACTATGATGTCTGTAAGCAAATGTGTACTCTACGTATAACTGCAGCTGATTGATTTTATAGAAGGATATTCTGTCTGCCAATTCTTTCAGGCTATCCAGGGTTGGCATTTTCCCCCTGGTTATATCAAACAGATAGCCTCTGTGTGCAAAATAAGGAGAATCATTAATGTTCACACAAGGAATACATGCCCCGTTCAGCCTTATCAGCTGCCGCAGGGTTTGTACCCCGTAGAAAAGCCCGCTGCTTTCACTCGATGTAATTTCTATATTATCCGGCGTAATGTCGAGTTTGTAGGATTCTTTTTCATAACTGCCCGGTTCCAGCTTAAAAAATATACAATCCCTTTCATATCTGTCAAACGCTTTAACAATATTGACATGCAATCCTATCGCCTTTTCTATTTCTTCCTGGAGCAAACGTGCATATTCAAAATCATTGTAGCTGCATCCGGATTCAAGAATAATCCTTGTCCGGTGAGAAAGTGCAAAATGCCCTTCCTTTTCATTTATTTCTCTTGGCCTGGGTAACAATATCATGATTGTGTTTCCTCCTCATATTTGCCAGTTCCATACTAGTCAGTTCTTTTGTTTTTCCATTTCAAGCAACATCAACAATCCATACATTATCGTGGTTGCACACCA
>JAMOAC010000473.1 GCA_023621975.1 Bacillota bacterium
TAGAGCAGTAAAAATAAAGCCATAAAAGCAAAGCAGTAAAGCAGTAAAAGTAAAACCGCAAAAACAAGGCCATAAAATAAACTATAAATATAAAAATAAATATAAACCATAAACATAATGCCATAAGCTGGCTGACAAACTGCTGATAAACTATAGATATAAAGCCGTTAACTGAAAAAAGCAGGCCGGTTAAAGGAAGTGGTTCCTTAAACCGGCCGTGCATTCATGCTTTCTCCAATTTCTTATCAGGCTTTTTCCAGTTCCTTTATGCTTATTTCACGGGTGTGTATCGTATGGCACCAGTTTTTATTGTCTTTACTGAGAAAACCCTGTATTGTGATGGGCACCCAGGTTAGGCAGTAAAACGGGTAAACAATAAAGCCGAGGATGACCTTGGGATTAAGCTTTCCTTCAGCCAGAATCACCAAAGGCCCGTACAGGAACTGCAGTATAACGAGAATATGCCATGCGGCGGCGGGGAAGACATACCGCATGCTGTAAAACGGTGATTCCGGATAGATTGTCTGTATCCACATCATTATTGTAGCAAGGCCTACAAATATAAACCTTATGGGCTGAAAGAGGTATATGGCACAGTCAAAGGCTGCCAGGTCAAAATTCTTGAATGCCTTGGCAAAAAGGGGCCCCAGGTAACGGCTCGCAACGTCTGCGTGCCCCTGCATCCAACGTTTGCGCTGGTTCCATGACTGCTTTAGAGTGATGGGCTTTTCATCGTAAATAACTGCATTGTGTGCCCAGGAGACTTTCATGCCGTTAAGTGCAAGTTTCATGGTAAATTCCAGGTCTTCCGTCAGGCAGGTTGCTCCCCAGCCGATTTTCTTCAATACATCCACATCTATGCAAAATCCGGTACCGCACAGCCCGCAGCTTAATCCCAGATAATATCTGGGTAGTTGGAATATTCTGTTCGAAAGCCAGAAAGCGATTGAATACGAGCACGTAATCCACGAATCAAAAGGATTCTTGCTGTCTATGTAACCCTGTACTATCTTATGGCCTTTGCAAAGCTGCTTGTTCATTTCCAGTAGAAAATTTGCAGATACAAGGTTGTCTGCGTCAAATACTCCGACTGCATCGTATTTCGTGTCCATTGAGAATATTTTCTCGAAAATCCATTCGAGAGCATAACCTTTTCCCCTTTCGTGCTCATTAAACCTCTCATACACAATGGCTCCGCATTTTTTGGCTATTTCTGCCGTTTTATCAGTACAGTTATCTGCAACTACAAAAATGTCAAAAAGGTGTTTGGGGTAATTCTGCCTTTTTAAGCTTTCAATTATATGGGCTATTACAAGTTCTTCATTGTGAGCCGGAATGACAAGTGCAAAACGTTTGGAAGGAGGATACAGCTGCGGGTTCTCCTCTTTTCTCTTTTTCCATCCAAACATGGATATGCATAAATAATAGCATCCCCCTATAAAAATTAACACTTGAATAATTTGTGTAATGCGAAGTATAACCATATTCAGTTCCACAGGCATTTACTCCTCCGGCAAATAAAACTTGACTTAAATCTTAATATTATTTTGTACTATATTAGGCAAAATATTTATTAATAAGAATTTGTGGGAAAACAAGTTAATAGTCATTCGCACTTTAAATACGCTGAAAGAGATTGGGAAGTTATTGCTGAGCCTATTTGTCACCTTCGGGATATAATTGGCCCAGGGTCGCCGAAAAGAAAATACCCCACCCCTGTAGAATATTTTACCTCTGAAGAAACAACCAACGGATTTATATCGAGTTTGCGAAGCACTGTGACACTCACAGCTTTTCGCGCTGCATGATCAACGCATTGGATACTTTGGATGTGTACCCTAAACGATGCTGACTGACCGGATGAAAACGGTCATGCTCGGCATGGGTTATGACTGGAACCCCCGTTGGCACCCGTTGTTTGAAGGCCTTGTCGCAGCAGGACCGGCGAATTCATGGGACAACGGGTGAAAGGCCAATTGACCGGTTGGTTCAGGAGCAATTTGGAGCGCTTCCACTGGCGGATCGTTTGGACAAGTACCGGTTTGAAATGAAAAAGGCAAGCCGTGACGGATTTGTGAGCTATGACGGTGTGAAGTACGGCGTTCCATGGCAGTACAGTGAACGGTAAGTAAAGGTTCGGGAAATCAACGGTTTCATATCAGCCAGGAATTGATGAACGTCTTATCAGGGAGTTAGCGGGAATTCAATTTTCCCCCGTATAGCTTGTAATTTTTTACTACAAAAAAATTACCTTTCATGCAAAACCAGTTGATTATTTTCAACAATGATATAAGATGGTATTGGATTTAGCTGTGGGAGACATTCTATATTCGAATTAGATACATTTGGTAATATATACCTGATAAATGCAACTTCTACTAATAAAAAATTTAAATTGTTGCAGGAATTTTCATATTTGCGTGGAATATATAATACAATATAACTGAAACGTTTAAGTAGTTTTAATCATCTTATAGTCTGATGTAAAGATGTTGAACAGCAACACTAAGGGGGTAATTTAATGGGAAAAGACAGATTTCTTCCTGTTGGGAATGAGATGGTATCAATTCCTGAGCTTTCAGAGTCGGATGCTTCAATTATGGGAATCACTTTTTTGCATATGGGATATAAGGGAATGATTGAAATCAGGGGCAGGGATTCAGAAAATCCCTTTTTAAAGCCTTTTATCGCTATAAACGGAAAAATTGAAAAGTTTGAAAACATCAGATGGAAAAGGCTTAACTACTGGATACCTTGTTTTTGCGCTGACTGCGGCAGGCTTGTAATAGAAGGGACTTATTTGCCTCCAATAGGGGAAAGAGGCTTCATAATAAGCCTGAAAGTGCTGAACACCGGCATGGACGAGGTGAAAGCAGAAGTCGGTTTAACAGGATGCTGGGCCAGGTCCATACACGAAATAAACGAAAACAAGGAGATTTGTGCAAAAAAATATGTATATGAAAGCAACTGGAACCAGGGCCTTGTTTTTGATTTAAGGAATGAAATAAACATATTTTCCTTTGCCCCTATGTTTGAGGAAGAGATGAATGTCGTCTTCAAACAAGAGCAGGAAGGCGGTGATTCAATAAGTTTCCGTATGAGCAGGACTTTGGCGCTTCCCGCCGGTGGAGAACGTGTGGTGAACTTTTATTGGGGATTTGGCTTTGAAGAAGTGGGGGCTGCGACGGCAGCCAAAGAAATGCTAAGAAAGGGATTTGAAAAAGAAAAGGAAGTTACGTTGAAATGGCTGGCTGAAAGGCAAAGGACTACCGGGGATGTGAAAATGGATGAGATAATGAATACCAATATGTTTTTCAATTTTTTCTTCGCTTCCGGAATTACCATGGATACCGAAGAGTTTGTGCTTGTGACGTCAAGAAGCCCCAGGTACTACGTAAGTGCTGCTTACTGGGACAGGGACAGTCTCATGTGGAGTTTTCCTTCCATACTTCTTGTGGACAAGGAATACGCAAAAAATATGCTTGAATATGTTTTCACAAGGCAAATAAAAAATGTTGGCATACACAGCAGATATATAGACGGCACCGTATTGGAACCCGGATTTGAACTGGATGAATTATGCGCTCCTGTGCTTGCGTTGTATAAGTATGTTAAGTCCAGCAATGATTACGAGTATCTGGAAGAATCGCATGTACTTAAAGGTTTAAATAGAATACTGAAATTGCTTTTGTCAAAGAAACATCCCGAAATCGATCTTTATGAAACTTTTTTGCAGCCGACGGATGACCCGATAGTATATCCTTATCTGACATATAACAATGTACTTGTGTGGAAAACCTTTATGTGTCTGCATGACTTGTACGGAACCGGCGAAGCGCTGAAACTTCCAATATCTTTCCTTGACGAAGCCGAAAAAGTTAAGAAAGCCATATGGGAAAACTGTGTATTTATCATGGATGGGAAGGAAATTTTTGCATGGTCCGTGGATCTTCGGGGCAGATGGAATATATATGATGAACCTCCCGGCAGTTTGCAATTGTTGCCGTTTTACGGTTTTTGCAGCCCGCAGGAAGAAGTTTACAGGAATACTGTTGAAAAGATTAGGGATCCCGGATACAAATATTCCTTCAGCGGCTGCAAAATAGCGGAAATCGGCTGTGAGCACGCACCTCACCCGTGGATACTAAGTGTGGCAAACAGCCTGCTTTGCGGAAGGAAAGACAGCAGCAGTGAGATTTTGAAAATGTCCGCCATGGATAATGGGATAGCGTGTGAAAGCGTTGATGAAAATACAGGGGAATGCGTCACCGGTGAAGCTTTTGCCACATGTGCGGGATTTCTCGCTTACGCCATTTACTATTCATTTAATGAAAATGTATAGCAGTTGGAACGCGCTGCATGTATAGGCATTCAACAATACAGAATGCCTCGTCATTCAATAATATTAAGGATATGGGGAGATATTGATGAGCAATAAGGCAAAAAATGATTGGTTGATAATACAGGATAGCTTCAAGCCTGAAAAGAGAGATTTCTATGAGAGCATATTTTCCCTTGGAAACGGATATATGGGGGTTAGAGGATTTCTGGAAGAGGATTGCAACAGGGAAAGTTATGAACTCTGCACATATATTGCCGGTGTTTTTGACTTTTTTAAGCCTGGTATAACAGATATGGTCAATACTCCAAATTTTCTGAAAAGCAGCCTCGCTGTAAACGGTATACCCTTTGAAGTTTCAGCGGAAGAGGTGCATGATTTCAAGAGAGTGCTTAATATGAAGGATGGGACACTTACACGCTCTTTTATATGGGAGGACAAATGCGGAAACAGGACCAGGATAGAATCGGTGCGGTTTTTAAGCATGGCTGACGTACATGCCGCTGTATTGAGGTACAAAATTATTCCTTTAAACTATGATGGGAGGATATCTTTTGAAACAGCTATTGATGCCCGTGTAACTAACAACCCCATTCATGACGACCAACTAAGGAATGATATAAATCCTGTAGTTTTTCTGTGCGAAAAAGATAATGATGTAGTGGACGGCAGTATAGGGCATATTGCCGTCAGGACTAAAGAAACGGGGTATGAAATATCTGAAGCCTTTTCCTGCACACTGAGCTCTTCAGGCGGCAGGGGATACTTGATGGAAACTTTCATCAAGGATGAGCGCTATATCGGGAAAAAACTGGTCTTTGATGTTTGCAAAGGGACTGAGTACATAATTGACAAATATATTTCAGTGTATACATCAAGAGATACTGTTGAAGGCAGTATTAAAGAAAATGCTGTTTTAACGGTAAAATTGGCTGAAGAAAAGGGTTTTGAAGGAATGCTTGAGGCGCACAGAAAGGCATGGAATGATAAATGGGATATTTCGGATATATTAATTGATGGTGATGAAGCAGACCAACTAAGCGTCCGGTATAACATATTCCAGCTTATACAGAGCAATTCTGAAAATGACCCCAGGGTTAGCATTGGTGCCAGGGGTATCATGCATGGAAGGTATAAAGGCTGCTATTTCTGGGATACCGAGATTTTCATGCTTCCGTTTTTTATATACACCAATCCGAAGGCGGCAAGAAATCTGCTTATGTACAGGTACCACACACTTCCCGGAGCCAGGGAGAACGCGCGAAACCAGAGCGTGGAAGGTGCAAGGTACGCATGGATGAGTTCCATTGACGGAAAAGAACAATGTGAGACCTGGGATATAGGATGCTGTGAGGTGCACATAACAGCCGACATCGCCTATGCCATCAACCATTATTATGAAGCTACGGGTGACATGGAGTTTATAAGGGACTATGGAGCGGAAATTTTGATAGAGACTGCAAGGTACTGGAAAAGCAGGTTTACATACGATCCCGGCAGTGGCAAATACAATATGCTTTTTGTAAAGGGACCTAATGAATATGGAGGAGTAACATTAAACAACACTTTTACCACGTTAATGGCGATTCACAATTTAAAGCTTGCCATGGCAGTCATCCGGCAAATGGAAGAATTATACCCTGACAACTGGAAAACTTTAAAGGGAAAAATCGGTTTTAAATACTCGGAAATAGACATGTGGAAAGATATAATCGAAAAGGCTGTGATAAACTACGATGAAGAAAGAAAGCTGTACATCGAAGACGACAATTTTATGAAAACGGAACCCATTGATATTTCAAAAATTAAGTCAGGCGACGTTCCGGCATACAGGAAAATAAGTTTTGACAGGCTTCAAAGGTACAGAGTTTTGAAACAGGCGGATGTGATACTTTTAATGACCCTTTTCCCGGACAGGTTTAACAATGAGGAAAAAATGGCTGCCTGGAATTTTTATGAACCGATAACTCTCCACGATTCAACATTGAGTTATGGCACCCATGCCCTGTTTGCAGCCCAGATGAACATGAAAAAAGAAGCCTATGAATACTTCCTGAAAAGCGCAAATCTTGACCTTTGCAATATAATGGAAAACACAGGTATCGAAGGCATCCATTTCGCTTCCCTGGGGGCTACATGGCAGGCGGTAGTGAACGGATTCGGCGGGGTAAAAACAGCTGGCGGAAAACTGAGCATTAATCCATCGCTTCCCGAAAAGTGGAATTTATTGAAGTTCAAAATAAACTACAGAGGGAACAGAATATGTGTTGAAGTTGCGAAAGACGTGGTAAAGGTTTGTATTGAAAAGGAAAACAGTGCCGAAAAACTGGAGCATCTTGAGATTTTAGGCAGAAAGGTTGATATTCCGAAAAATAAAAAAGTAATTGTGAAAATATAAACTGTTCAAATTATTCAAAAGTTGAAAAATCTTTCAATAAAGAAGGAAAATTAATTTATATGTAGAATATAATATAATGTAGTTTAAACGTTTAAGGAAATTACGAGGGTCGGACACAGGAAAAAAATTCGTTGCGTTGTACGGTATGTGAACCCCTTTGACCGGCGCACGGGAAACATGGAGGCTGCATATGAAAAGGAAAGTAACAATAAAAGACGTGGCCAAAGAAGCTGGAGTGTCAATTGCAACAGTATCATATGTGTTAAACAACAAGGAGAGCATCAGTCCGGAAACCATAGAAAGAGTAAATAGAGCAATCAGGGACTTAAACTATGTTCCTGACATGTCGGCGAGAAGCCTGGTCAGTAAAGAGTCAAAACTGATTGGCGTGGTAATACCTCAAACTGAGCCGGGTAAGCAGTTAATGTTCAACAACCCTTTCTACAGTGAGTTTCTTAGCGGGGTGGAATATACAGCCAGACAGGAGGGCTATCATATAATTATTTCCGGAACTGATGCCGACAAGAGCTATCTTGAAATATCGGCCAAAAGAAATCTGGATGGAATCATAATAGTGGGAATGTATCCGGAAGAGTTTTACAAGGATTTAAAAAAGTCAAACATACCTATTGTACTTGTAGACAGCTACTGTGACGACCACTACTTTCACAGCATCCGCATCAATGACAGGTATGGAGGTTATATTGCAACAAAGTATCTGATTGAAAAGGGACACAGGAATATCGCCTTGGTCACGGGCAAAATTAAAAGACATGGGGTAAGCGAACAAAGGTTCATGGGATATTGCGACGCACTGGAGGAATTTGATATACCACTGAAAAAAGAGTATGTGTTTGAAGGTATTGTGGATTATGATTTCGGGGTCGAAGCTGCAAACCGGTTATTTAACGACAAGTCCATTACGGCCGTGTTTGCAACGGCGGATATCCTTGCAATTGGTGTAATGAACAGATTAATAAGCCTGGGAGTCCGAATACCTGATGACATATCTATAATAGGATTTGATGATATATACCTGAACAGATTCATTTCTCCGGCTTTAACTACAGTAAAGCAAGATATATATGGAAAAAGCGAAGTAGCAGTAAGGACTTTATTGAATTGCATTAATAAAAAGCACAAAGGCAAACAGGAGATTATCCTCCCTATTGAGATTGTTGAAAAGGAAACAGTAAGGGAGTATAGGTGTATTTAATCACTTATAAAAGGAGGGAGACCTGGGTCATGTACATAAGTAGCAACAGGCAAAGACGACTAACGGCATTCCTATTTCTGCTGCCGTCCTTTGCTGGGCTCTTGGTTTTTAATTTTCTTCCCATGATCTCATCGATTGTGATAAGCACCTTCAAGTATGATGTGTTAAAACCTATTAGCGAAGCAGAATTTGTTGGTTTAGAGCATTACAAGGAACTAATAACAGGGAAAGAATTGTTTACTGTTTTGTCACATAATCTGTACTATATCGTTTTGTATGTCCCGTTGGTAATTATCGTCTCCACATTTATTGCGGTATTGCTGAACAGAGACTTTAAAGGGGTTTCATTCTATAAAGTCCTTTTTTACATACCTGTAGTCACTTCATGGGTGGCAGGGGCCGTAATCTGGAAGTGGATTTTAAACGGCAAGTATGGATTTCTGAATCAATGGCTTGGCTTCATAGGAATTCAGGGTCCAAACTGGTTGACAAACGAAACCTGGGCAATGCCGGGGGTAGTAATTGCATCCATATGGAAAGATTCGGGCTATTATGCATTAATAATTCTGGCAGCATTAAAAAATATTAATAAAACCTATTACGAAGCGGCAAAAATAGACGGGGCAAATGCTTTTCAAAGGCTCGTCAAAATTACAATACCATTGATTTCTCCTGTAATATTCCTCTTATTCGTTCTAAATCTGATTTATGGATTTCAGGTGTTTGATTCAGTCTTTATAATGACGGGAGGAGGTCCTGCTAACGCAACTACGGTTATAGTCGAACGTATCTACAGAAATGCTTTTAAGTTTTACAAGATGGGTTATGCATGTGCTTATTCATGGATTCTGTTTGCAATTATATTTGTTGTGACGGCAATCCAGATAAAGCTCCAGAAAAGGTGGGTCAATTATGATACTTAAAAAAGTGAAAAGCATTATTTTCTATGTAACCATTTCAGCTGCCGGGTTTTTCGTAATCGTCCCGTTTTTATGGATGATAAGCTCATCGTTGAAAACGAGAGAAGCGCTTAGGACAATTCCTATAAGATGGATACCTTTAAGGCCTTCCCTGGATGCATATAAAACAATACTTAGCTCAAGAAACTTTGATTTCGGTACAGCGCTGTTCAACAGCTTGTTTCTGGCAGTAACAATGACAACTGTTTCAGTATTGTCAGCTGCAATGGCTGCATATATTTTCGCGAAGGTACCTTTTAAAGGGCGCGAGAAAATCTTTTCACTTTATTTGGCTACCATGATGATACCAGGAGCCGTAACCATGATACCAAACTATGTTATCCTTAAATACCTGGGGCTGCTGGATACGTTTTCAGGGCTCATAAGTCCTTCGGTGGCGAATGCCTTTGGAACCTTTTTGCTGAAGCAGAACATGGTGATGATAGACAATTCATATCTTGAAGCTGCTGTAATTGACGGAGCGACCCTGATTCAAATATTCTGGAAAGTTGTACTTCCAATGTCGAAACCTGCTTTGTTCACTCTTGTGCTGTTTTCTTTCATGGGCTCATGGAATTCGTACCTATGGCCGTTAATAGTGCTTACGAAAAGAAGCAAGCAGACACTGCAGGTCGTCCTTGGCACCATGAGCTCGCAATTTGGTTCTTATGAGCATTTATTGATGGCGGGGGCAGTGATTACCATTATACCGATACTGATTGTTTACATATTCACCCAGCGGTTTGTAGATAAGGGTCTTGCCGTCGGTGGACTTAAATAATTGCATATTAAGCTGTATCGATGCATTATTACTTATTCGGCAGGATGGGCTTTGACTGATAGATGCGTCGATAAGAAGCTTAATATAGAACAAGTATAAGGAGGGATAATGTATGCCGAAAAAAATCTTAAGTATTGTGCTGCTGCTTGTATTGCTGGTATCAGTGATCAGCTTTGCGGGCTGTAATAATGAAAATGCTTCTGTTGGTGACAAAAGTCAAACAGACACCGGCGAAGGTACAAATGAAACAAAGGAAGATACAAAAAAAGAACCTGTTACCATCAAGTATAGTTGCTTCTCAGCCGGTGCAGACCATGTAGAAGCGCTTGACGCCATGATCGACGCATTCCAAAAAAAGAATCCTGATGTCAAGGTGGAGTACAATATAGTTGGCTATGGAGAATACTTTACGCAATTGGCGACACAGATTGCGGCCAGCAATGCGCCGGACTGCTACGAACTGAATATTGAGAACTTCCTGGCGTTCTCTATCCGGGGAGCCCCACTGGAACTGGATCCAATGTTTGAAAAAACAGGGGCAAGAAAGGACGTTTTCGCGGAAGGAGTTCTGAGGGCCTGCAGTCTGAACGGAAAACTGTATGCTGTGCCTCAAAGCTATTCAACTGTTGTACTGTTTTACAACAAGGAC
>JAMOAC010000491.1 GCA_023621975.1 Bacillota bacterium
CCGCTGTTGTTGGGGTGTTTACTGTAGTAGCTGTAATCATTCTCATTGCACCATTCCTTACAACCGATCGAATGCGGAAGTTAAATCTAATACAGTATTCAACCAAAATTGGTCGCAGGATTTTTTGGCTTCAATTTGTCGCAACCATTGTTAGTGCATTAGTATTATCCGTCATTTTGATAGTCGCGGCGTATTTTCCGTTTCTTGCATCAGGAGCAGGGGATTATTGGGGTGTGCATATGATGTCATATGCTGTTGTGTGTATTCAGCTTTATAATATCACCTTCGGGCAGTACGTTCTCATTCTAGCGGGAATGACAATTGCGCTAAGTGTCGGAACAGCTTGTTTCGCGTTTACAGTTGCAAGGTTTAGTGAGAATATTATGATGATGCTAATTAAGGCTGTCCCAGTAGGTGTTGCGGTTGCGGGAATATCTATAATTTTAATCAGCATGACATTAACGGATAATAACCTTATTTTCAATGCTATCTTCCGTGGAAGAATTGACGCTCCAGAGGTTATCTTATGTGGTTTTGTTGCCGTTATCGGATTGGTTGTGGGAATAATAATATCGATACGGGAGAAGCATGTTGATGTAGCTTAAGGTAGGGACAATTGGTCCAACAGGCTTTTTAGGACTTCAGATAGCATTTGCTTTAGATGCTGTATGGAGCATTCCAAAAACACTTGTAACTCAAATAACAGTTATTTTGATTGCAGCAGCAATATTTATACTTGGCGCAGCGACGGGACTGAATAAGGGGATGGATTTTCTTTCTAAAGCGACAATATATTTAG
This sequence comes from Bacillota bacterium, assembly GCA_023621975.1. The sequence continues at coordinate 800 of JAMOAC010000491.1, forward strand.
GAATCGTATTTGCTGCATCGATTTTACTACTTGGTACCGGAATGTTTGTAATTGACAACTATATAAAATAGTCTTGGAGCCTTTATTCAGAATTTCTTCACCATGAGCTTTTCCAGACTGGATCCTGCATGGATGGGCAGTCGGACAATTTTCTATCAGATTTGGTTCCTTGCATACGGACCATCAATGGCAGTGTTGACTTTAAGCATGTCAAGAGGACGTTCTTTACGTCAAATCATACTTGGTATAGCAATTGTATGCCCATTGCTTACAGGCATTTGGTTTGCGATTTTCGGTGGGTCTGCAATTGGCTTTGAGATGGTAAATCCAGGAGTTCTTTTAGAATCGCTTAATTCAGCAGGGCTACCCAGTGTACTGATAAGCTTGGTGCAGAATCTTCCGGGTTCAATCGTTATGATACCTCTGGCTCTGATCTTGATTGTGTTGTTTTTAGTAACAACAGGAGCAGGAGCTGCCTACAGTATGGCGGTCCAAACGACTCATATGAGAGCACCTTAAAATGTGAAACAACCAGTGAATTAGCAACGAATTCTGATATTATTTGCACATGTACTCCTTCTCTTGCCTCTGTGCAATTTTAGGACAAAGCGGTCAAAACCCTCGTTATTTTAATAGGGAGATGTATAATTCTGTAGTCTTTTCGACTATAGGAAAGATGCAATATTGATTTCAATGAGGATGGATATTTTGGCATAGAACTGCTACTGTATGACTTTGAATGGAAAACCGATAGTATAAAACCAATTAGGATATTCAGGTGAATCATGTAAACTTGGAGCCAGTAAATAACTTTGTGCTTTCAATCAAATAAAACAGCTCTAATCTGAAATTGGGTATAATAAATATATATATATTTATTTGAAAGGAGACATAGTAAATGGCAAAAAACAGAACAATTTGCACAAAAAATAATGTTGATTATCTATCGATAAGAAAGGCAATGATATCCGGAGCAAGAACTGTAGATGAATTGGTTGAAATTGCCGGGGTTTGTGCGGAATGTGAAGGTTGTAAAAGTGAATTAGAAGATATACTTTCCTCAGTTTGCGGATGTAAGAACGTTTCCCTGAAAGCCGTAATAGATGCCGTCAAAAATGGTGCGGATACGGTAGAGAAAGTTGGAGAGGTCACAGGCGCCGGAACGGGCATAGATGAAGAAACCGGCGAAGAATGTGGAAAATGCAAGGCGCTTATCCAAAATATTATAGACTTAGGAAGATAGGATATCTCAAACAATTGTAAACCGTAAGGTCATATAATTTATTCAAAAGATAAAAAAATGCTGCATTAGGAGCGGTCAGATAG
>JAMOAC010000112.1 GCA_023621975.1 Bacillota bacterium
AATATCAACAATTTTAAAGGGCATACAACGCAGCGGGTATGTGATATAGCCCGTTGTATCAAAAAGATGGGGATACCTTTAAGTTTAATTATCCTACAACAAATTGACACTATCAAATACTAGTACACGGCTTGATTTTTTTATGCATATCAACTATAATCAAATTGGAATGCCTATTCTATAATCAAATTGGAATGCCTATTCTATATCGCTTCTTTGTTGCGCAGAAATAAATAGCCCCAATGGAACTGCTATTATGGGGGAAAAATTAAACGCAGAAGCGCAATTGCGCTGATAATTAAAAGGAGGGTGTGAATTGCAATGAAAAGAATTATTGCTGTGTTATTATGTCTGGCTGTGCTAGTGGGATTTACTTTGACCGGCTGCGGTAATACTCAGACTTCAGATGGCGGTAGAGACACAAGTACACCTGCCGCCAGTACGCAGACACAATCGACACCATCGGGGGACTCAGGCTCAACAAGTGGCGGAAAAACAAAAATATCGGTTCTTCGTCCCGGGGATGAAGAAAAGGTAGCAAAATTTATGGAACCGGCAATAAAAAAATTCATGGAAGCCAACCCGGATATTGAAGTAGAGATAGTTTATGAATCCTGGGGAGGCTGGATTCAGAAATATCCTACATTGTTTGAATCAAATACTCAACCTGACGTTATTTTCTGGTGGGACAACAAGCAGTTTGACTCTTCCGTTGCAGGCAAGCTTGTACGCCTGAATGATTACCTTGATAAAGACCTTCTTGCTAAAATACCTCAGAGCGTATGGGATATGGTTGCTATCGATGATGAAGCCATCTACTATGTACCGGCAACCACGGACGTCTTCGTTCTTATGTACAACAAAGACGTATTCAAATCTGCAGGCCTGGATCCCAATAATCCGCCAAAGACCTGGGATGAATTGCTTGCAGCGTGCGAAGCTATTAATAAGACAGGTATTCCTGCAATTGGTGTTCCGGCAAAAACCGGTATGGAAACACTCCAGGAATTTGTTACTAACTTCGTTGTCTGCAAAACCGGAAAAGATATGATTGACGAAAACAATCAGCCAACCTTTAACACGCCCGAAGGTCTTGAAGCAATGGAGTTCATAGCAAAACTGTTCAAGTATGCGCAACCCTCTGCAACAGAATTCGGACGCGGTGAACTCCGCCCGATGCTCAGGGACGGCAAAATAGGAATGATTCTTGAGAGCGCCTGGGCAATCCCGCTTTTCCAGGAAGCCTTCGGAGAGAATCTTGACAACAGTCCTATAGGATTTGCTCCGCCGCCTGTACCTGAAAATGGCTATAAGGCATGCTGGATGGGAACCAATGGTTGGATTGCCACACGTCAGGAGACTGCTGAAGCATCGGCAAAACTTATTAACTACCTTATGTCTGACGAGGTACAATTTGAACATCATAAAGCTTATGGCAGCATCCCCGTATATGAGTATGAACTCCAGCAGGATTTCTACAAGTATGAATTCTGGAACACAATGCACAATGTTGTCAAGACATACAGGCTCCATGGCATGCTGGCTAAATATTCACCGACTCCGGCAGCATTCTATTCCGAACTGGAGCAGGTATGGCAGCTGTTGCTGGGTGGCCAGATTGACGCACAGCAGGCTATTGATATGGCGGTTGAGAAAGTAAATGCAATTAACGCAAGGCAGAACTAATTATTACTGGGTAAAATGTGTTGTGCCCCCAAAGGGCACGACACATTTTACCATTGTGTATTAGGGTGGGGATTGAAGTGAATGCAAGCAAAAGACAGAGTATAATATTTTTCTCACTGTTGCCGTTGGGAACGATTATTGTCGTTATTTATCTGATACCGGTGCTGAATGTCATCACCAATGCCTTTATAGGTTTTACCGGAAGTTCAAAAGGCAAGTTTGTAGGACTTGAAAATCTTCAAAAAATACAGCCTGAACTGGCCAAGACAGTAACAATAACTTTAACCTGGACTTTAGGTTCGGTATTGCCAGCCATCCTTATAGGTTTGATACTGGCTTTATTACTTCAGAGAGATTTCAGGTTTAAGAAACTGTTCCTGACGCTGAACCTGTTACCGTATTCCATACCGCTGATTATTGTCGCATCATGCTGGTTGTTTACTCTTAACCAGAACTTTGGAATTATCAATGGAATACTTCTGAAACTCGGGTTTATTGATAAGTCGATTCAATTCCTGAATTACAATAATGCATTGGGTTCGGTCATTGTTGCCAGAATATGGCGCGCTACGCCGTTTGCATATATTAATATTTATGCCGCCCTGATGTCCATACCGGAGGAATTGTATGAAGCGAGCTACATTGACGGTGCCAGCCCGGCACAGAGGTTCTGGTATATAACCCTGCCAAACCTCAGAGCAGTTCTTTCCACAACGCTGATAGTTCTCACGGTCTGGACGTTTATGGTATTTGACATTATTTACGGAATGACCGGCGGCGGTCCGATTGACGCGACAAGAATTATATCTGTTCAGATATACAGAGAAATGTTCCATATGAAAGATCTTGGCACAACATCAATGTGGTCGTTGATAGCTATTACCATACTTATGATAATTACTATCATTTACTGGACACTGTTTGAAAGGGAGACTAAAAATGATTGAGAAGCAGACTGTCGGGGGAAAAACAGTTAAATGGTTTTTGCTCATTTTGCTCACGGTATTTTCATTGCTTCCTTTGTACGCGGCACTTATTGTGGCACTGACTCCTTCAAGCCGTGTATTGAATATGCAATTGGTACCGAATTATTTTCATGTGGCAAATTTCGCAACAAGTTTCGCGGCTATAAAACGTGGTATCTGGAACAGTTTCCTTTATTCGATAATTGCAACGTTAATGGCTTTGATCATAAGCATTCCGGCCGCTTATGTCCTTGGCAGGTATAAATTCAAAGGGAAAAAAGTGATACTCTTTTTGCTGCTGTTTACCCAGATGATTTCAGGTATTGTGCTGCTCCCGTCACTGTACACGTTTTTCCAGAAGCTGAATATAAGCAATTCCGTACCCGGATTGATAGTTGTATTAAGCGGTGTAAACCTGGCGCTGGTGGTCTGGATTCTTTACGGATATTTTCAGACTCTTCCTGTTGGAATCGAGGAAGCAGCGATGATAGACGGATGCAGCTACATACGGATGCTCCTGAGCATTATTATTCCGTTGAGCGGTCCGGGTATAGCTGTGGGAGCGATATTTGTATTCATTAATTCGTACAATGACTTTGTAATTCCGTTGTTCTTGCTGGCAGACAGGAATCGATACCCGCTTACCCTTACGCTGTACAGCATGCTGACAGATGCAACAGTACGCTGGGAGATAGTGGCTGCTTCTTCGCTTATAGCAATTATACCGTGTGTGCTGTTATTTACATTCTTCCAGCGGTATATTATCAGCGGGATCACAATGGGTGCAGTCAAGAGCTGAATGAAAGAGAGACTATGAAAAAACAAAACGCATACATCACTGTCTGCTACATATGTTTTCTGGCCGGCGGCATAGGCTTAACGATGACAGGTTCACTGCTGCCGAACCTGATGGCAGAGTATCAGCTGAATTATGAATTGGCAGGTTCAATCCTTTCAATACGTTCTTTAGGAATAATGGCGGCCAGTTTTTTCAGTGGGTATATTGCTGAAAAAACAGGTAAAACTGCTGCCATGGCTCTCGGCTTATTCCTGTTCGGACTGGGGAGCAGCTGCTTATTTTTTACGCCACATATACTCATGCTGCAGGTCTGCGGTGCTGTTGCCGGCATTGGCTACGGCATTATGAACAATATGGCAAATTCACTGGTGAATGATATTTCAAACGGGAACAGCGTGTCGATTAATTTTTTGCATATGAGCTATTCCCTTGGATGCTTTCTTGTTCCGGTGCTGGTTCAGGTGTCTTTTATGCTTTATATAACCTGGCGTTTTCCGGTGTTTATTTATGCCGTTATAGTCGGCATTATCCTGGTAACGATCCTGTTTTCACCCATCAGAAAATCAGCCGGTGATGAAAGCAAAAAACAGCGTTCAGATTATGGCTTCCTGAAGAATTTTCATTACTATGTGCTGTTGCTGACGTTGATGATGAGTACAGGTTTCCAACAAGGCATAACCGGGTGGCTTGTTACATACCTGCAGGATACGGGCACTGTTGACGCCATGGACGCGCAAAAACTGTTTTCGTTCATGCTGCTGAGCATGTTAACAGGAAGATTCCTGTCCGCAATGCTGTGCAAAAAAATGAAGGTCGAAACCCTTTTACTCATATGCTGTGTTATTCCCGTAATTACACTTTCTGGAATCGCCGTTTCCGCTAATCAGATTGTTCTGACTGTTTTGCTTGTTTTGTGCGGCACCGCATTTGCAGGACAGTACCCCCTGGTAGTTTCCTGTGCGAAAGAAATACTGTTTAATAATCCGAATGCCAGCGGCATTCTGTTTGCCCTGGCCGGACTGGGAGGAACATTGGTGACATATTTATGCGGATGGGGAGCGGAGCAGTTCGGAGTCAGAGCGATAGTAATAATAATCCTGCTTTTCGGCGTACTCCTTTTGGGAATGGCCCTGATAAATACAGGATTAATGCGCAGGAATAAGACAGCCTCGTAATTTGGAATACATACATGCTATTGACATTATATTTGATAGTTATTATGATAATTATGGAATGACTATTCCAAAACAATACAAATATACAATGCTGCTCAAAACAATGTTGAAACTAGGAAGGATATAATATGAAACAGGTTAGCATACCATGGGGAAACTGGTATTCACAGACACCAATGAATCTTTATTTTCCGGATGACTGGGACATAAGCCTTTGTGAAATGGAACACAGGAAGGCGCTTACAGAACAGGAACTCGAGGACAGGATAAATGCACCTGTCGGAACGGTTTCGCTGGAAGAAATGGCCAGAGGTAAAAGAAGTGCCTGCATAGTGATTGATGATATAAGCCGTCCCACACCAGGGGACTTTATTTTGCCCGTCATCCTGAAAAAACTGGTCAAATCGGGCATCCCGGCCGGAGAAATACGCATCCTGTGCGCGCTGGGGGCGCATCGGCCAATGACCAGGCTTGATATGGAGAAAAAAGTCGGCAGGCAAGTGCTCGAAAATTTCCAGGTCATTAATCACAACCCGTTCAGTGGTGACCTGGTGTCCCTGGGGGAAAAAATCAAGATAAACCGCGTGTATTACGAGTCCGAACTCAAGATACTCGTTGGCTGCATTGTACCTCATACCCTTGCGGGGTTCAGCGGAGGCGCCAAGAATATAATACCGGGCATTGGCGGTATAGAAACACTTGAATATAACCATGGTAAAGTATTTATTGATGCATCAAAAAGCAAAACTTTCAAGAACAATACGCTGAATCCGGACAACCCCGTCCGGGAAAACATGGAAGCCATCGTAGAATCATGCGGTGCGGATTTCATCGTGAATGTTATCCTGAATGATAAGCTGCAGGTTGCCGAAGCTTTTGCCGGACATTACGTAAAAGCGCACAGGGAAGCGTGCAATTGTGCCAAAGAATTTTATCGCACCAGGTTAGTGCCTGGAGCTGATATCGTCATACTCAATGCTTATCCGAAGGATACGGAGTATTCCCAGGTAGGAACTGCATTTTCAGTACTGGGACATCATAAAGAAAATTGTTTCAGTAATCACAGTTCCCTGGTATTGTGTACTGCTGCAAGCGAAGGCGCAGGCTACCATGCGCTTTTCGGACCAGGTATGAAGTTGTTTTCACCTCATGACGATAATGTTCCGCCTCCTGAGATAGGGCATGTTGAAACATTCATTTTTTCCACAGGAGTACGCGATTTCGATATCAGGCCGTATTACAATGAACGCTGTGTACCGGTATATAATGACTGGGACTTTATAATACGGCTGCTTAAAAAGAAGCACAAAAACGCAAAAGTAGCAGTATATCCTCTTGCAAGCATGCAGATTGGCTATATGGACCAGAAATAAGGAACTGGAGGGAGTGTTGATATTATGCAGGACAACTATTATGACATAATAATTATTGGCGCCGGCGTGATTGGCAGTTCAGTAGCCCGCGAACTTTCCAGATACAAGGTGAAGGTAGGTGTACTTGAGAAAGAGGCGGATGTCTGCTGTGGCAACAGCGGCAGAAATACAGGGTTGCTGCATGCCGGGTTTTACAAACCGGGAAGCCTGAAAGCAAAGTTCGCCGTGGAAGGAAACCAGGCTTTTGATACGATAGCAAAAGAGCTGGATATTCCTTTTAAAAGGACCGGGAAACTGATTATAGGCTTTACTGAAGAAGAAAGAGAAAGGCTTTCAGCCATGAAGCGACTGGGAGATGAAAACGGGGTTCCCGGTTTAAGAATAATAGACCGGTCAGAAATAGATACAATAAACCCGAATGTCGGGGGCAATTTTGCTTTATATGCCCCTTCGACCGGCATAACATGCCCGTTCCTGTACACAATCGCTTTGGCAGAAAACGCAAAAGCCAACGGTGTTGATTTCCACTTTGAAAATGAAGTGACAGATATTAGACGGGAAACAGACGGGAGTTTCAATATTACTACCACGAGAGGAAATTACAGCGCAAAATGGGTAATTAACAGCGCCGGGCTGTATGCGACGAAAATAGCCGAAATGCTTGGGTCTCCGGGCCATAAGTTATGCCTGGTCAGAGGAGAGTATATCATCCTGGATAAGAAGGCAGGGGATTTGATAGATATACCTGTTTATCCATGCCTGGATGAGCAGGGTAATTTTGACATACATGTTACTCCCACTATCGATGGGAATGTACTGGTAGGGCCTACATACGATGAAGTAATGGAACAGCCGGATTTTGACACGACGCGGGCAGGGTTAACAAAGCTTGTAAATAATGGATCGAAGCTGTTCAAGCAGTTGAAACCGGACTGGTTTATCAGGAACTTTGCAGGAGTCTTTCCTCGTCTGATTGATCCTGAGACGGGCCAGGAAAAGGACTTCGAGATAGAATATAAAGAGGAAAGACCTAATGTTATAAACCTTCTCGGCATGAATTCCCCCGGCCTTACCTGCTCGTATCCCATTGCCCGGAGGGTAGCGGGCATCGTGGCCGGGAAGGAAGGGCTTCAGAAAAATGACCGGTTTAATCCTTTCCGCAAATCCATCGTGCGGTTTGCCGAACTGAGCAACGAAGCCCGGCAGGAACTTATCAGGGAAAACCCCGATTATGGAGAAATCGTGTGCAGGTGCGAGTATGTGACAAAAGCCGAAATACTGCAGGCTCTGCATAATCCGCTGGGAGTATCCACCGTGAACAGCATCAAGTACAGGACCAGGGCGTCAATGGGCCGCTGTCAGGGCGGGTATTGCGAAATGCGCATTACATCGATACTGCAGGAATATGGCGGCTTAAAGAAGACGGATATTAGGTTGGACGGCGGATTGTCATATATGTTTACTGGGGAGGTCAGGACATGCAAATAATACATAAAGACGCGGTAATCATTGGCGGTGGCCCTGCCGGACTGGCAGCGGCGATTCAGCTTAAAAAAAACGGGATTGACAATATCATTATCATAGAAAGAGAAAAGCATCTGGGCGGCATATTGCGCCAATGCATACACGATGGGTTTGGCCTGACACGTTTCGGCGAATCAATAAGCGGTCCTGAATACGCCCAGCGTTTCATTGACGAAGCTGAAAGCCTTGGAATTGAGGCTTTAACAGATACTACCGTAATTGAAATATCACCGGATAAAGTTGTAACTGCGGTAAACCGAAAGGGTATTATTTCTTATAAAGCCACGGCCGTTTTGCTGGCAATGGGATGCCGGGAAAGGACACGCGGAGCAATAAATATCCCGGGATCACGTCCTGCAGGCGTCTATACCGCAGGGGTGGCGCAGAACTATATAAATCTGCGCAATACCATGGTTGGCAGGGAAGTTGTGATCCTCGGTTCAGGCGATATAGGAATGATAATGGCCAGGCGCCTGACGCTGGAAGGAGCAAAAGTGACAGCGGTTTTTGAGATTCTGCCGTATCCGAGCGGTTTGTCACGAAATATAGAGCAATGCCTTAATGATTACAACATACCGCTTTATCTGAGCCATACCGTGACAAAGATTCATGGCCGTTACCGGGTTGAGGGCGTGACAGTATCAAAAGTGGATTCGTCGCTTAATCCAATCGAGGGAACCGAGCAGTTTTTCAAGTGTGATACGGTTATACTGTCTGTAGGCCTGATACCGGAGAATGAGCTTTCTCTGATGGCAGGAGTCGAGCTCGACAGGCGCACACGTGGAGCGTATGTGGACGACTCGTTCCAAACCAACTGTCCCGGGATTTTTGCAGCAGGGAATGTGCTTCATGTGCATGACCTTGTTGACTATGTTTCCCTGGAAGCTGAAGAAATGGCAAATGCAGCGACCGCATACATCCTTGCGGGGAAACTTCCTGAAGCGAACATAGCTGTTTTGCCGGGCGATAATGTAGGTTACGTTGTTCCCCAGAAAGTAAGCGGCGCCAGGGATGTGCAAATATCACTCCGTGTAAGGAAACCCTTGCGGAATTGCGTAATTTCAGTAACTCAAGGCGATTATACCGTAGTGACCAGGAAGTTTCATAAGGCTGTACCATCCGAAATGATTAAGATAAAAATCCCTGCAGACCGCATTAAGCCTGATGAAAATATAGAGGTGAAGGCTGTATGAAGAAAGAACTTATTTGTATCGTATGCCCGAACAGCTGCGAGCTTGCAGCAGAATTCAAAGACGGAAAGATTGAAGTTACAGGCGCGCTGTGCAAACGGGGATATCAATATGCTGAACAGGAAATGACAAATCCCATGCGCACAATAGCAACTTCGGTTTTAGTCGAAAACGGTGAGCTTCCATTAGCCCCTGTCAGGGTCACAAAACCGATTCCTAAATCCCGTATTTTTGATGTCATGAAGCAGATCGAGAATATTCGTCTGAAAGCGCCCGTACATATCGGACAGGTTGTTATAAAAAATGTATGTGGCCTTGACAGTGACGTGATTATAACCAAAAGCGTCGAGAGTAAATCATAAGATGAAATCGGGAAGGGAAGAATATTGAATAAGGCTCCGTCAGAACCCGGGTTGAGTTCTGATGGAGCCTTAAATTATTACATGATCAGAAATTCCAGCACCGGTAGAGGCTCTGTGAGATTTCTGACGAAGCTTCTTTCAGTGCCGGTACGTATTTAAGCAGTTCATTTTTATCATCAATACCGATAAAACCGCTGAAGGACAGCGAAGCTATAATGTTTCCTTCACAATCACGAACGGGCACTGCGACACAGCTTCCGTTTTCGGCAGATTCCTTAAGATCAAACGCATAGCCCTGCTTGGCAACCGTTCGAAGCTCCTGCCACAGCTTTTCAGGATCGGTTATGGTATGCTTTGTAAGTGGCTTCAGTTCACAGGAATTTAAAATTTCTTCAACAAGGCTGATGGGCAGCTCAGACAGCAGGACTTTTCCACCGGCACATGCATATAGGGGAAGCTCGGTGTATAGCGGCGGAGTATAATCCACCAGGTTCTTCGTTCGGGACTGCTGCAGGATAAAGCAGCGGGCGCTTTCCCTTACAATGAGATTCATAGCCTGGTTGTACTTGTCGGAATAACGGTTCATGACAAAGGATGCCACATCCTTGAGAGCCAGGTATATGTTATTTTTCTCCATAACAAAGCTAATCTTCTGGCCTGTAATGTAGCGTTTGTCACTGCACTGAAAAACCCATCCGCCCGCTTCAAGGGTTTTTAGAATTCTAAATGTTGTTGATGGGCTTATTCCGCACATCTTTGCAATTTCATTTACACCCAGACGCCTGCGCTCGGTCCTCAGTGTATCCAATACTCCCAGCGCCTGTTCAACAGCTTTTATTGTTTGAATGTTCTGTTCCTTCAATTCTTTCATAGCCAAGCAATCCTTTGCATGAGTTTATTAATCAATTATATAAATGAATAATAGCAAAAAATAAATGAAATAGCCATTCAGACGACAAAAAAAGAAAGCAAATTACAACAAATATACTATATCACTAGTGTTTGTGAACGTCAATAGCTATTCGGCGAAAAAACGGAATAATCATTCCGGATTCTGCAAGTATCTTGGTGATACAATGATTTTTGGTGTTTCCCGCTAATAGAATATAATTTGTAAATATACTGTTAGTGTAAAATTACTCTGGGAAAAAACAAACAAATAAAAGAAAAGAGTATCTCCTCTGTGATATAATAATCACAACCCAAAAATCAAAAGAAAGGAGATACTCTTATGGA
>JAMOAC010000219.1 GCA_023621975.1 Bacillota bacterium
TTTTGCACTTGTCACCGCAGGCAAAGTTCAGCTCTGGATGGGCATATTTCTGCTTGGTATAATTATGACTTTTTTGTTCGGGCGTGTATACTGCGGATGGATATGCCCTATAAATACTCTTATGAATCTGGTTACCTCCATTAAGCGTAAGCTTGGAATCGAAAGCTCAGCTGTACCTGAATTTATCAAAAGGCCGGTTTATCGTTATGCCGTGTTTACAGCTTTTCTGCTTTCCTTTGTATTTGTGATGTTGAGCGGAAGAAAGCTCTCCGTGCTGCCGGGACTTCTGGTTCTGGGGGTGCTTCTGACAGTTTTCTTTCCCCAAAACATGTGGCACAGATATTTGTGTCCGTATGGCACCATTTTAAATTGGACAGGCAGACTGGCAAGACGGAGTTATAAAGTTATTGATAATTTATGTATATCCTGTGGGGTATGTAAGAGGGTGTGCCCTGCGGATGCCATTGAAGTCAATGCTCATGGACAGCAGACATTATCTTCAACAGGTGATGCTGTTACAGGCACATCGGCGGCAGAGACTGTAGAATGCTACAGAGATGCTGTGGGAGCAGGTGTAAAGAGGCGATACAGTATAGATAAGTCCGAGTGTTTAGTATGTGGTGGTTGTGTTTTAAACTGTTCCAAAAATGCAATAGCGTACAAGTGAGGCTGTTGAAGTTCTGGACTTATTGTGAATAAACTGAGCCAGGATTCTGCAATGTATATGTTCAGGACGCACTACATCAGACAAAATATATTTGCTGTATTATAAATGCAGCAATTATAAAATAATGAAGGGAGAGGATTTCAGTGAGGGCTTATGTTGACAAGGATGCATGCATCGGATGCGGACTGTGCGCAGATATTTGCCCGGAGGTATTCAGCCTGGATGATGACGGGGTGGCAGAGGCAATCGATGAAGATATTACCGATGACGTGCTGGACAGTGCAAGAGAAGCTGAAGAGCAGTGTCCCACCGGAGCTATTAGCATAGAATAAAGAGGCTGGATATTTACTTACTTTTTTGGGGTGTACCGGGGAATACAGCTACTCCGGTACGCCTCAAAAGAGGAATAACTTTCCAGGCTGTTAAAGCAACTATAGATGCCAGTATTATGTCTTTTGCCATATAGGGGATCATCATGGTTATGCTGGTTATAAAAGACAACGGTTTGCCGAGATAGAAATTGTATATGATATAAAAATAGGGAATTCCTATAGCATAGGTTATTATAAAACCTGCTGCTGCAGCAATAATCATGTTAATCAGGGTAATTTTCTTTAATGATTCCACAATTTTGCCAATTATGTAGGCTGCAATGATGAAACCTATCAGATATCCAAAAGTTGGATTAAGCACGTATGAGGGTCCGCCTCCATTTGCAAATACCGGAACACCCAGCAGTCCTGTCAAAACATAGACCAGCTGGGATGCCATTCCTGGCCTTGCACCCAGCAGCATGCCTGCAAACAGGCAGAAAAACAGTTGCAGCGTTAGAGGAACAAGGTAAACTGAAAAACTGATGCGGCCGCCTATGGCTGTCAGTGCTGCAAATAATGCTACCAAGATAATATCCTTTGTTTTGAAATTCATTGTTATCCTCCCTTATAATTTCCGTATCCACTTTTTTCAATAAGCCAGTATGCAAAATATGAAGACTTCAAACATGTCTATTATAAAATAAAACCCCCTAAATGTAAACAAAAATAAATATAATAGTTTACAATAGCTTGTGTTTTTTTTTAAAATATTTTTAAAATGCTTTTTTATTAATTATATGAATATGCCATTATTTATCTGGAATTTTTTGCACAAAATATACTATCAAGAAAGGAATTAATAGAAATATGTAGAATTATATATATAAATATATAATTTCACTCCGGATTTATACTAATGAAAGAACCAATTTTTATGTACAATTCATAGTATTATCAGAAAGTGTTTTGGAGTTCGATTTCCTGTAGAACAAACAGCTTAACTTTACATCAAGGCATATAGTTAGCGTATAAAACGTGATTTATTAGGGATTGCATTAATTACATTAAATTATTATAAAGCAATTATGAAGATCCTGCTTTGCTGGAGCCATGACTGTCCTGAATACCGCCTGTTGGGGTGGG
>JAMOAC010000272.1 GCA_023621975.1 Bacillota bacterium
ACCTATTAAATAATTAAATATTTATCCGGTTTTTTGCTATACATTTTTATCTAATTTTGTCGTTATACTTTAAAAATGCTCTCTCTGTCCTGATTAACCGATATATCAAAAGTAAGCATTTCTCCTACAGGCAGAGCAAACATGGTACCTTTATGCTCAATAGGAATGGTGGAATCATTTGATTCATCAGATACCAGGGTAACAGTTCTATTGTTCAAAGACACTCTTATTCTTTGTCCGTGCCACTTTATGCTGAATTGGACTTCCTCCCACCAGGGTATCATGTTAGGGTTAACTTCTATTTTGTCCTCCCTGAATATGATTCCGGCAACCCCTCTCACAACGGAAAGCCATGCACCTGCTGCACATGCGGAATGAACCCCCTGCCATGCACAGTCATGTACATCATCCAGGTCTATTCTTGCCGATTTGAGGAAATAATTGTATGCACTTTCCGGCTGTCCCATATCTGATGCGCAAATGGAATGCACAGGATAGGACAGGGAAGAAGAAGCTTCACATCTTGCTTCATAGTAATTCCAGTTTCTTTTGTATATCCTTTCATCAAACTTAAGATTTATATATGAAAACAACAGCATCACATCAGGCTGTTTAATTACCTGGCTTTGATGGTACAATCCTGATTCCTTCATCTGATATGACCTTGCAACAGAGCCTCCTGCTATTTCCAATGATCTGTTCAGCCCAAAATATCCGTCAAATTGCGGAATCATGCCGGTATCCTTATCAAGCGGCAGGTACAGCTTGTTGACTATTTCTTTCCAAACTTCTATTTCCTGCTGCTGGAGATTTATTTTCTCAATTACTCCTTCGGCCTTGTACGCCAATTCAGTGTAAAACCTCACAGCATATTTAAGTACAAGGCATACCAGGTAATTTGTGTAAGCATTATTGTCTACATACGGGTGATGTTCATCGGTACCGGTAACCGTTTTTATTTCATATCTGTCTCTGGAAGCATTGAATTCGACCCTGGAAGCCCAATACCTGGCTACTTCCCACAAAATCTCAAGGCCGTATTTCAACAAGAAGTCAACATCGCCCGTACAAACATAGTAATTTATAACACCCCATGCCACGTCGGCTACAATATGTATCTGCATGTGCGGGTGCCTTACGTATTCAAATATGGTTTCCAAGCCTGTGACAGAAGAAGTAAACGGGAACCTGGCTCCCTTGTACCCTTCAATCTTCGCCTGCTGCCTTGCTCCGTCCAGCTTGTTATATCTATATATCAGCGCAAGTCTGGCAGCCTCAGGTGTGGTGTGCATGAATAAAGGAAGCTGATACACTTCACAGTCCCACCATACAAAATCATTATAATGCTCGCCTGTCAGGCCTTTAGCTCCAACACTGTGAACCGAGTCATTCCTGGAAATGGATATGGCGCTGTGATAGTTGCTGAACCGCAGGGACACATCTGCCAGTTCATCGCCCTTTATTTTTACATCAATATTCTTAAAGAAGTCATGCCAGCTCTTTGAATGCCTGTTGAACAACTCGTCGTATCTCGTGTCATCAAGCCTTTGTATATTTGATTCCACGACAGTTCTCAAATCTTCTTCAGTATCTCTTGATGTAATTATGTAAATCTTCTTTTCCAGGCAGTATTCCTTTCCTTTTACAGGCTTGAACTTTATCCTGTTTGCCAGTATGCCTCTGTCATTTTGCTCCTGCAATTCACATTCCAATTCTTCATTACCGCAATACATCCTGTTTGTTACGCCTGTAAAGTATACAAACTTATAGTCTTCACCCGAATAATTGGAATGGTATATCTTATTCCCGATTATTTCCGAAGAAATATTTCTTGTCACTATCTGCCCGTTGGTTTTCGTCCTTAAATCCAGTCCTGTCAGGATTTCTATTTCCTTGTCATGGTTTTCAGGTATAATGGTAACCTTCTGGCAGTATTCATGATCGTTTTTAAAGCTTGCAAACCTTTCAAACTTCAGGTATGTTATGTCACCGCAGCTGTTTTCCCATCTGACTTCCCTTATCAGGCATGCATTTTTCATATCAAGGGTGCGTTTCCATGACAAAAGCTTTCCTTCCCATGGATAGAACGTCTCTTCCCCGATTTTTACCCTTACAAGAAG
>JAMOAC010000124.1 GCA_023621975.1 Bacillota bacterium
GTCTTACCCCCAAAAATATTATGCCATTCAGGGATCATATCAAATATAATATCAACAACACCAATAAGAAAAATACCTATGTACAGCGTAGCCTTCCTCCCGCCTGTTTTCTGGTACAATGCTTTAGGAAGAAGGAATATGTCCGAAATTCTCATAAAATTATCTCCCGTCATATATAATGTAGTTTTATCTGTTATACCATCCAACCAACAAGTATTTATTATAGTATAACATGCCGGGAATGAAATCAACAACAAAATAAAAAATACACTTTTTAAGCCCTATAACACTTCCAACCCTAATAACAGTTTTGACAGCAAAAGAATAAACAATATTATACTGCTTGTTAATACAATATTTATTACGGTGTTAACCGAAAATAATTTTTTAAGCTTATTCCTGTTACGTTCTGCACCACGCCTGAGTTCTGCCTGCTGTTTGCACTCTTTGATGTAATTGTCAATAATTAACTGGGCCTCGTTCAGAAGATAATCATCCCCTCCCTTTTTCCCGCTGCTGGAAAGTTCTTTGGCAAGTGACAACTTCCCCATATCAGAGCTGTTTTTTACATCGAAATCATTTTTCAGGATTAAGATGGCTTCTTCTATCAAATTAGACGGTATATCCTTGAGTATAACTATTTTTTTGGTAACTCCCCTTACCATATAATCATAAACCTCCGTAAAACGTCACACATTATTCGTGCAAAGACAGTGGCAGAGGTGTCCTGCACTTCATAACGGTAGTTTATGAAAAAAACGTGAAAATTATACTTTTACACCCTCCCATACTTTTGCCACTATTACGGTCATATCATCAGCAGGCATCCCGCCGCAATTCTTATATGCCCTGTCAAGTATCAAATCTGCAATCTCCTGGGGATTTATGCTGTTTATGCTCTGGATGAAGTCCTTAAGACTTCTTCCATAGACGGAGGTTTCACCAAAACAGTCTTCAATACCGTCTGTCACCATAATTATAAAATCTCCGTTGCCAACTTTTTTATTAATAAGCTCGACATCTATATTGCTGAATAGTCCGGCAGGTAATGAAGCTGACTTAACCGTTTCCACCCTGTCGGGCCTCTTTATATATGTGGGTGCCGCTCCTACCTTTACAAACTCAACAATACCTTCATACAAATCTATCATCGACAGGTCAACGGTGGAAAATGAATCATCGCCTGACCTGAGGGCAAGTATTGAATTTATCATCTTTACTGCCAGATCCTTGTCAAACCCTGACTCCACCAGTTGCTCAAGCAGGTTTATTGTCACCCTGCTCTGCATGGCTGCTTTTTGCCCTGAGCCCATTCCGTCACTCAAAGCTGCAATATACTTTCCGTCACCGGTATTAAAAAAGGTATAGCTGTCTCCCGACGTAGAACTGTTATGTTTTGAAATCCTGGCAACACCGGTTGTTATCCTGTATGTCTCCTCCTCTACAAATTTGATTGTACATGAGCCGTCAGAGAAGTTTCTGAAACATTCGCTGCCCTCTTTCACCATTTTTCTGCCTATAACGGCGGAAATAACCTTTTCAATGGTATTAATGCAGCTCCTTTTACCTCCGCACCCTTTATGGGAAATAGTTATCTCATATTTGCCCCACCTGTTTTCTATAACAGAAACTTCCTTAACTTTTATGCCTTCCCTGTCCAGTTCCACTAACAGGGCGTCTTCCAGGTCTACTTTGAAATTCACGTTTTCACTGATTTCAGAGGCAAGATTATATATAACCTTTGACAAGCCTTCGAATTGCTGCGATATCAGGCGCCGGCTCTCGCCAAGCCTGCTCTTCCATACCATGTTCAGTTTGAACACTTCATACTCGTTATTTACAGTATTTATGAACTCATTTATCCTTTCACACCTGTCTATAAAGGTGGGCGGTATATCTTCCTCCCCAAGCCAGCCTTTTGATTCAAGGCGTTCCACCATTTTGAACATCACCTGGTAAGTCTCATAAAAATTCCTGTCCCAGCAATGTCTGCAAAGGCTGCAGTCTTTACAAACCTTGTCTGCAACCCTGTCAAACATAACGCTTACGTCCTGGCTGTTGGCAGCAGTTCCTGCCTGGGGCAAATCCGCGAAGGTAGCAGCCAGTTCTCCATACGCATT
>JAMOAC010000542.1 GCA_023621975.1 Bacillota bacterium
GGTACATATATGGTTGCTTCAGCAATAACAGGCGGAGAAATACTTCTAAAAGGTATAATTCCTGAACACCTTAGTTCTGTAATTTACAATTTGAGGGAAGTAGGGTGCCACATTAACATTAAAGGAGATCAAATGTTGGTTACCGGTCCAGTAAGGCCAAAAGCCGTAGATATTATCAGAACGTTGCCGTATCCAGGGTTCCCGACTGATATGCAGGCGCAAATGGTTGCTCTTCTTTCGGTAGCATCCGGAACCAGTATAGTTATTGAAACTGTTTTTGAGAACAGGTATAAACATGTTGAGGAGCTGCTGAGAATGGGAGCAAATATCAAACTTGAGGGCAGGCTTGCAGTTATCAAGGGAGTGAATAAACTTAAAGGAGCAAGTGTTACAGCAAGGGATTTGCGTGGCGGTGCAGCCCTTGTACTTGCAGGTTTAGCTGCTGAAGGAGAAACGATAGTAAGCGGAGTCAAGCACATTGACAGGGGATACGAAAGAATGGAAGAAAAACTTAGGGCGGTTGGTGCCGATATTAAAAGAGTTGATGATTAATGATTTTGCGTCCTGAATAATATTGTAAGGTTATCAAAGGTGATAGGCTCTTGAAAGTACAAAAGATAAATGAAAACTATAAAATAATATCGGGCAACACCGATAGGAAGCAAAGAAGGTTTAAAAGAATACGCTTTTGGATAAAACTTATATTAATTCTGGTATTGCTTGGGGCAATGCTGGTATTGATAACGTATCTTCCCTTTTTCAATATTGAACAGATAGAGGTTACAGGTAATTTGCATTATGATGCGGAAACATATATTGATGCTATTGAAGCTGATATAGGGGACAACGGGTTTAAGTTCATATCCGGAAGTCTGTTGAACATATTTTCATTCAGGTATGGGAGATCGGAATTGAACATACTGAAAAATTACCCATACGTGAAAGAAGTTGTGGTAAAATATAAAATACCTGACAGGGTTGTAATTAATGTAACTGAAAGGGAACCTGTTGTTCTTGTTCCTTACTATGGCACATACCTGTTGATGGATAAAGAAGGATACATAGTTGATACTACAAAGAGTCGGGAAGATAAAAACCTTCCTGTGGTTAACGGCTTTAACTTTGAAAACTATGAAATCGGACAAGCACTTGATGTTGATGATCCGAGGAAGATTAAGAAGTTAATGATGTTGATTTTTCAGATGAGGGAGTCTGACGAAGTCGGAGGATATACGTTGTCTGACAAAGTTGAGTCTTATGATGTAAATGATGCAAATAATATACTTTTGACTCTTGAAGGAGAGCTGATAGTTAATATGGGAGATTTAAGGGATTTAAGATACAGGGTGGATGCCCTGAAAGAGATATTAAAAACAGAGATTAAAAACCAAAAGGGTTTACTGGATTTTACAGCAGGTGAGAATCCTGTGTTTATACAGCAATAGAGGCAGGAGGAAGTTGTATGATACCGATTTTGGGTTTGATTATAGGAATTCTGATAGGAGTATTTTTCATTCCGGTTAATATCCCGCAACAATATTCAAACTATGTTGCCGTTGCGATACTTGCAGCCATAGATTCAGTATTTGGGGGAATAGCTGCAACCGTGCAGAACAAGTTTGACATAAAAGTATTTTTATCAGGTTTTTTTGGAAATGCACTGTTGGCAGCAGCTCTTGCTTATATTGGCGATCAGTTGGGCATAGCTATATATCTGGCTGCAATTTTCGCTTTTGGTAACAGGCTTTTCCTTAACTTTGCAGTAATCAGGAGGCACATACTGGATAAGTTTCAAAAGAAAGACAGATTATTATAGTAATTTTGCATTCTAATTATATCAGGGGGTTTTCCAGGTGGATGATGTTATTGTATGTATTGACATTGGTACTTCTAAGGTTTGTACGCTTATAGGAAAAGTTAATAATGCAAATAATGTGGAAATAATTGGAAGAGGAATCGCGCCGTGCAGTGGTGTGAGAAAGGGAATAATTGTAGATATTGAAAGCACGTCCCAATCAATAATGGAATCGGTAAAGTATGCCGAAAATGAAGCCGGGATGAAAGTAGGTTCTGCATACATTAATATAATAGGTATGCACGTTGATGTTATAGGTAAT
>JAMOAC010000042.1 GCA_023621975.1 Bacillota bacterium
ATGTCAGTGGATAGATTTGTATTATGCCGTCATATCCATCCTTTGCAAATAATACGGAGTTTCCCACCGTTTCCTGGGCATGGCCTCCTATCATGGCACCCAGGTACGGCTTTGCAGCTTCTGCATATCTCATATCCCTGGGCAGGTGCAGGCCGCCTTTTAATATATGTTCAATTATCCATCCGCTGATTGTCACAGGTCTGCAAACCTCAACACCCATATCTCCCAGTCTTTCCTGGATATTAAAGCTTGTATCCGTATCTATGGTCGTATATATCTCGCCTACAATTCCGACCCTTAGGGGTTTGCAGTTTTCATCCTGCTCAATTTCCAGTAACTTTTTTGCTGTATCCTCAATCAACTTCTTTATTCCGGATGAACCCTTAGTTTCAAACACTTTGCTGCGAAATTCCTTCATTATTTCATTGGTACTTCCTCTTTTTTTCTCCCTGGGCCTTGTCCTGAAGCTCAGCCTCTCCAGGGCGTCCATCCTGCTTGATATGATAGTGGTATTTACCACGGCCTTTAGAATTTTATATATATTCCACCCGCCTGCAAGTTTTTTAACCCCTTCTGCAAGTTTTCTCATTCCTGCTGCAATTTGCCTGTAATTGCCCCTCGGTACGTCAAGGGCAATCATGTCCATATCATAACCTATGTCATGCAAAATTTCCCTTTGCATTTCATAATAATAACCAAACCTGCAAGGGCCGCAACCACCTGTCATAATAATTGTGTCAGCCCCCATTTCATAAGCCTGTATGAAATTTCCGATCGGTATTTTCAATGGCAGGCAGGCCAGTTCAGGTGCATACTTTGTTCCCCGCTCAAGGGCACCTTTATTGTTAAAAGGAGGTACTATATAATCCGTTCCCAGGTCATCCAGCATTGCTTTAATGGGTACATATAAATTACCTAAGTGCGGAAACGTTACTTTCATCTTTCTTCCTCCATCTAATCATATCTATAAAGGCTTCAATACGGGTATTCATACCGGCCTCGCCTGAATGTTCATCTATGGTAAGAACTATAAAGGGTATTGTACTCAATTTTTTAACCCTCTTTTCAATGAGATCGCAAATAAATGAATCAATACCGCATCCGAAGCTCATCAGGTACATTATTCCGTCAACGTCGTTTCTTTCAAGTATGTGCATTATTGTTCCCATGGCCAGTCTTCCGAAATTCCAGAACATCGGTTTGTTCAAGGTTTTGCATTTCTTGTTTATTATGCCCTCGTCCTGCATTTCAACAGTTAACACATTCACACCGTTTTGCCGCAATTTATTAATGAGGTCCATATTTACATAGCTGTCATAAAGGTTGTATGGGTGTCCTATAACCAGTATATTCAGTAAAGGCTGCCCGGTTTGCAATAAACAGCAATTTGCCATTTCGCCTGCTTTTCCGGGATTTAAGGCAGGTTCTTTTTTTATTTCCTCAAAGGAATTCAGAATATCAGAGGGCAACCTTCCTTCCCTTACAGCACAGTCAAACATATCCTGCACTTTTTGGGCCTTGTGAAAAGCCTTTCTTATTTGAAGCCTGCTTTTTGAAAAGTAACTGCCTATTTCATCTATTGCTTTCAACAAGTTCTTTTCAGACCGTCTCATGTTAATTTCAGTATCAATTATTTCCGGCAAGTCCTTGATTGTATTTCTTACCATGTCGGGAATACCGCCGATTTTCGGGCACACGTATTCGTTTTTGGATATGCTGGTAAGTCTTGGTATAAATAAATAATTAACCTTGCTCCTTAAATTCAATACATGGCCGTGAAAAATTTTCACGGGCAGGCATGCTTCGTCCACGCATGTTTTAACTCCATCATCCAGTATGCGCTTGTTTGTATGATCAGATACAATAACCTCTGCACCCAGTTCTTCCAAAAATGTCTTCCAGAGCGGATAATATCGATAGTAAAATAAACCTCTTGGAATACCGACTTTTACCGTCACAAGTAAACACCTCGAAAGGTATTATTGGCTATAAAAATTTTATTTATACTCAATGTGGTGATAATTTAAATAAGCATGGCGTGAAAATATAAAAAGGATATGCCTTTGCCTTTGCAGACATATCCTTTCATATCGCAGACTTTATGCAAATATCGC
>JAMOAC010000298.1 GCA_023621975.1 Bacillota bacterium
TCCTCTGAAGTTCGCAAACCATACCAAGCCTGGAATTGTTTAGTATTATTATTTTAACACCTAGTTTATACTGCTTTATTGTACCTAATTCCTGAAGGGTCATTTGAAAACTTCCGTCTCCGCTTATATTGATGACTGTAGATTCAGGGCTTCCGATCTTGGCTCCGATGGCTGAAGGGAGCCCGTATCCCATAGTGCCCATGCCTCCTGATGTTATAAAAGTTCTTGGCCTGTTCACTTCAAAATAATTAGCAGCCCAGATCTGGTTCTGTCCAACTTCCGTAGTAACAATGGTATTATCGGGAACCATCTGCGACAGCAAGGAAAGCAGGTATTTCGGTTTTACGGGACCGTTCTCATCAACAACCTCAGTTGCAACCTTATTCCTGTGCCGTGATTTAATACCTTGTATTTTCAAATTCCATTCATCCACATCGCCTTTTTTGACGATGTTGTTCAAAGTTCTCAGCACATTTTTGACATCTCCTACAATAGGAACTGAAACCCCTATATTCTTGCCGATTTCAGCAGGGTCAATATCTATATGAATGATTTTTGCTTTCTTTGCAATTTGTTTTGTGGCTGCAATTGCCCTGTCGCCGACTCTTGCCCCCAGCAAAATCAGGAGATCGGCATTGTTCACGGCATAATTGGCTGTGGGGCTTCCATGCGAACCAAGCATTCCGAGGCTAAGTTCGTGTTGCGAAGGGAATGCGCCTTTCCCCATGAGAGTTGTGGTAACAGGAATACGGCATTTTTCCGCAAGTTCTATTAATTCTGCCGAGGCTCCTGCACTTATAATGCCTCCGCCTGCACATATTACAGGGGCTTTAGCTTTGCTGATTTCTTCAGCAGCCCTTTTTATTTGCATGGGATGTCCTTCATAATTAGGCTTGTAGCCGCGTATCTCAACTTTTTCCGGGTATTTAAATTCTATTTCGGCCGTCTGTATATCAATAGGCACGTCAATAAGAACCGGCCCGGGCCTTCCTGTGGAAGCAATATGGAAAGCTTCCTTAATTATATGAGGCAGATGTTTTGCATTTTTGACCAGGTAATTATGCTTGCAGAACGGAGCGGTGGCTCCTGTTATATCCGCTTCCTGGAAAACATCTTTTCCTATAAGTTCGGTAGACACCTGTCCTGTTATGGCAATAATCGGTATTGAATCCATATATGCCGTTGCAATACCCGTTATAAGGTTAGTAGCACCCGGTCCGGAGGTCGCAACGCAAACACCGACCTTGCCTGTTACGCGCGCGTAACCGCTTGCAGCATGAGCTGCTCCCTGTTCATTTCTCGTAAGTATATGTCTTATGGATGAATCCAGCAACGCATCATAAAATGGACATATTGCTGCACCCGGATATCCGAAAATCACATCAACGTTTTCATATTCCAGCGACTTGACTATTGCCCTGGCACCTGAAATTTTCAACCCAAATCCCTCCATATATATCCCTGTATAAAACAAATTCCCTATGTATACTAAAAAGCCCTTCATGCCGGCAAGCAGAAGACTTGCAGGGACGAAGGGACTATCCCACGTGGTACCACCCTGTTTCGATATACGAAAATGTATATCCTTTATGAGTGTTAATTACAACTCGGATTATAACGTCATCAACGTCGCCATTTACTTTCAAATGCTTTTGATTTTTCAATGGCGAAACTCCGGGACGAGCTATACATGCATCCTATGTACCGGTTCACACCACCCACCGGCTCTCTTGTACACGCGAAATGCATCTTTTTCCCTTCATCGTATTTATTTATATATTCACTTATATTATTGCATATAATATTGTTGTTAACCGTCACAGTATATTAACCTTTCGTTAACAGCTGTGCCGCAGATAATTCTTTTATTTTCCTGCTGCACAGGCAGACAGTTTTAGCCATCCTTGAATTTTTTAATATTTTATCAACGCACCCATAAGGTGTCAAGCATTATTTATGCTCTGACATGCATGGATTTTGAACGTTTTTTGCTTTTTTAGCTACTGCAACATTTTATTAATTTCACGATATATATTTTCAATAGAGGGATATATTTTTTTATATACCTTTTTGTACAGCTTATCGTATATTTTTGCATTTTCCTTATCAGGCATGAAGGTATCCTTATAATGTACCATCTTTTTAATTGCTTCCTCGTAAGTTTTATATATGCCAAGCCCTACAAATCCAATTATTGCGGCACCCAGGCCTGACGTTTCGTATGTTTGGATTCTGTGAACAGGAAGGTTAAACATATCAGATGTTATCTGGCAAATGATGTCGCTCTGGGAGCCTCCTCCTGAAACCATTATATTTTTAACTTTTATTCCAGATTTTTTCTCAATCTTCTCCATGCCTTCCATCAAGGCAAAGTTAATTCCTTCAATTATTGACCTGTAAATATGTATTCTTGTATGTAAATCCCTGAACCCGATTATAGCCCCTCTTGCATCAGGAGTATCCAATCCTGCACTCCAATAAGGCTGAAGTATAAGCCCGTCGCAACCCGCCGGAACGCTTTTAAGTTTCTCATTAAGTACTGCTTCTACGGGCAAGCCCTTCTCTTTTGCTTCAATTTCTTCCTCTGCAGCGAAGTATTTCTTAAACCAGCTCACCATCCAGTATCCCCTGTATATCTGCACTTCAGGGTTGAAATGCCCCGGTATGGCAGCCATATAGGCAGGCATAAAACGCAAAGGCTCAAAATATTTTTTTGACATAACCTGCACAGTGGCGGTTGTTCCAAAACTAATACTGGCACAGTCCGGCTTTATGCAGCCTACGCCCAGAGTTTCACATCCTTTGTCAGATGCTCCGGCTATTACCGGGAGTCCCTCCTTCAGACCTGTAGCTTCCGAAGCCTCACGTGTCACACCGCCTATTATGCTCCCTGGTTCCACAAGGTCCGTCAGTTTCTCCCTTTCAACTCCAAACAGCTTCCATCTGAAATTTCCGTTAGACCTTGGCCATCTTCGGTTTTTATAGTCAATAGGTATGTGACCTATCTGACATGCCGATGAGTCAATGATTTTACCCGTCAACCTTAATATGAAGTATCCTGACAATTGAATGTATTTGTATGTCTTATCCCATATTTCGGGTTGATTTTCCTTTATCCAGTTGGCCCTGCTTCTGGCTCTTGCAAGTTCCGCCGCTTTTTGTTTCCCTGCCACCTTAAACATGATCCTGTCATGTAAGGGCAAAGGAGTAGAACATTGGGCTTTTCTCTGATCAAGCCATAAGATAACCGGCCTCAGCACCCTGCCTTCCCTATCTATGTTTACAACAGTGTCCCGCATGGTCGTTACAACAACTCCTCCAACCTTCGCCCATGCTTCCGGAAACTTTGTTTCCAGATTTCTGCATGCAACACAAACACTGTTCCAGTAAACTTCACTGTCCTGCTCAGCCCAGCCGGGATGAACGGAATAATACGGTTCAAATTCCACTTTCTCGATTCCGGCTGCATTTCCCTCTTTGTCAAAAATGATAGCCCTTAAGCTCTGCGTGCCACAGTCAATGGCAAGGATATATAACTCGTCCATTAATTAAGCCTCCTGCTTGTCCCAATACCCGGATTGCCAGGGTGTTTGCATATTCTTTATTTTTATGTTGTATTTATTATATCTTAATTTTTAATTGGTGTCAGGATAAGTATACTTCTTTTTTAACTTGTTATATCAGGTAACGAGAAACCATCGTGGCATGTAATGAGGCGGAAATTAACATATTCAGCCATGTAATGAAACGGAAACATAATTTATATAAAAAAAGCAAGGCCTGTATTCCACTAACCTTGCTTCTGCTGGTCGGGGTGACAGGACTTGAACCTGCGGCCCCATGGTCCCAAACCACGTGCGCTACCAGCTGCGCCACACCCCGATATGTAATTTGACACAAAGGATATTTTACTACATGAATTTATTCAATTCAATTTGTTTACTGTACTGCAATTTTAAATTATGTTATCCTATCTCGCGGTTGCTCGCTAATGGTTTAAATTGTGCCTCTACATTCAAAACTTTTTGTTTATTATATTTTATTTAGCTAGCTTAATTTTAAAAAAATTCTTTAATAAATGTAACAAAACCTTAACTTGATACGTCTAATAATTGCGCCTATAATAGTACGTACATAGTAAACATATTACAATTAAAAGCAACAAAGCAGGAGAAAGCAATACAATAATTATCATGGCACAAATCATTATCAACATTGCGTAACGGCGCACAAATGATAAAACTCTATATTTAATGAATAACGGTGGTGATTGTATTAAGCTATGAAATACATAAGAGGAAAACTGTTTATAACACTACTTACATTATTAATTACAGTCATATCTTTCAGCGTAGCAGAGGCAATGCCCTCTACCATATACGAGACGTCTAATACACAGATTATTACATCCGGAGTGATACACGAAAACATAGTAAGGCTGACGGACAGCGGATGGCTCAACATAAACGTGCTCAGAGTAGACCTGTCAAACCCGTACGTATACATAGATACCCTTATAAATAAAGAATCTGTAAACAAGCTGACAACAGTCAAATCTCTTGCATCGGATTACGGGGCGGTTGCAGCAATAAACGCTGGATTCTTCAATCCCCTCGGCGGAGGTTTGGGTTACCCTGACGGGCCGATCGTGCAGTCAGGCAAAATAATATCGGCATGGAGCGAATTTAACCGCTATAATGATATTATGGCGTCTTTCTCCATAGACAACCTCAATAATGTATTGTATAACTATTGGAAAACAAGCATGACCCTTGAAACTCCCGAGGGTAAGTCATTAGCTGTTGCACAGTATAACAAGCCAAGCCGTGCCGATTATACCGACATCACAATTTTTGACAGAAGGTGGGGTAAAAACACAGCCGACGTTACAAAGAATTATTCCGATATTGTTGAGATAGTGGTAGTTGAAGGAATTGTTGCGGAAATTCGTCAGTCGCAGCCTGCTGCGCAAATTCCTGAAAACGGATACGTTATTGTATCCAGGCAGGCAGGCGGCAAGCTTCTCCTGGGTAATTTCAAAGTCGGCGATCCCGTTAAATTAAGCATTGTTACCAATCCTGACTGGGAGAACATCAGGACATCTGTTGCAGGAGCTTCAATATTGGTAAAAGACGGTAACATACCGTCCCAGTTTTCATATGACGTTTCCAGTATATCCAGGGCAAACCCAAGAACAATGGTTGGAAGCACAAAAGACGGTAAGCAGCTATTGCTTGTTACCGTGGACGGAAGGCAAAACGCAAGCATAGGCCTTAACCAGCGGGACAGTGCTGAACTCATGAGGCAGCTTGGAGCATACAATGCAATAAATCTTGACGGCGGCGGATCAACTACAATGATTACAAGGACGCCGGGTACCAATAATCTCACCCTTGTAAATGTTCCTTCAGACGGAAGCATGAGAGCGGTTTCTACAGCCTTGGGAGTGTTTTCGACTGCACCTACATCAGAGTTGAGCAAACTCATAATAGATACAAAGGATATCAACGTATTTGTGAATACCTCCAGAGCTTTTACGGTAAGGGGTGTTGACAAGTATTTCAACCCTGTACAGGTTGACCTTTCACAGGTAGAATGGAGCGTATCCGGGATCAAGGGCCATTTTAAGGGCAACGTATTTTATCCTGAATCTGTAGGTGACGGCAAAATCACTGCAAAATTGGGAAACGCTACAGGTACAATTGAAATAAGCTCCCTCAGCTCTCCTGTGGAATTAAAGCTGGACGCGAAACAGATCGAGCTGCCGCTGGGCAAATCCAGGAGCTTTTCGGTGACCGGCAAAAATAAAAACGGGTATAGTGCCATAATTGACCCTGCAGACGTAAAGTGGTCTGTAAGCGGCAATATAGGCAAATTTGATAAACCGGGAGTATTTACCGCAACTTCTCCGGGTTTTGGTTATATCAGTGCATCGGTTGGGAATACTTACGCTTACTGTGCAGTTTCTGTAGCGGAAGAAAAGGCAACTTTAAAATATGACTTTGAGAAAAATGATGCTACATTTTCCTCATACCCATCCAGTGTGAAGGGAAGTTACTCAGTATCATCAGAACAAGTACAGCAGGGCAGCAAAGCGGGCAAACTGATATACGATTTCACAAAGAATGTGGAAGTTTCCAGGGCAGCATATGTTGTATTCCCAAACGGCGGTATAACTTTAGACGCCAACACTGAAAAAATAGGCGTATGGGCTTATAATTCCCACCCCAATTCCAACTGGCTTCGCGGTGAAGTCATAGACAGCGGCGGAAACAAAAAGATTGTTGATTTCTCCAAGTCAATGGAATGGACAGATTGGAAATATGTAGAGGCACCTTTTGAAAATATTTCTCTGCCTGCAAAACTAACCAGGCTTTACGTTGTTCAGGTAAATCCCGTTGCAGAATCCGGATTCGTGTATTTTGACAATCTTACGGCAATAACTTCCCGCTACCCTGCAATAGACATGGCAAAAGTTCCGAAGGACACGGTAGCAGTAGACGAGGCAAACAGGAGCGTTGAATATGTAAAGGGCAATGACTCATTCAGGTTTGCAGTACTAGGGCAGTCTGTAGCGGCAACAAACCCGCTTCAACATCTGCTGTTAAGGAATTTCACCGCAAAAGCAAACAGCCTTGAGGCAACTGCTTTTGTAGGCAGCGTAAAGCATGAATCAGCCAAAAGTATAACTAAACCGGTACTCTCAACCGCCGGAGGCTATAAATCCTTTGATATTAAAAACAGCAGATTTATACAGCTTGACACAAGTAAAAAAGGTATCCGCGCCACTGATACCGCACAGTGGAAATGGCTGCTTCAGCAGCTGGATACTTTTACAGGTAAGAATGTATTTATCTTTTTACCTGAATCACCTGAAAATTTCAGCGACAAACTTGAGTTGGACTTATTTAAGAAAATATTGACACAATACAGCCAGCAGAAATTCAATAATGTATGGGTATTTTACAGCGGATCCGAAAACGTGAGTTTCATGGAAAGAGGCGTGAAATATATTTCCCTCAACGGTAACAGCATGAAGGGATTGAAGCCCAATGAAGCCGGTAAGTTTAAATATATTCAGGTAACAGTAATGGGCGATTCAGTCACATTCGAATTCAAACCGGTAATATAGTAAATTTTTGAAAAGTGGGGAACGTTTTTTTGAGAATTCATTGGGGACAGTTCTCAACTATTTAATAATAATAAATGAGAATTGTCCCCATCTTTTTCGCGAACTGTTCCTTTTTTATTTGCCCCTTTTTTCTCCTCCAACTTTTACTAATAATTTTTTACTAATAATTGAGAACTGTCCCCCTTTAACCCCTTTAATCAATACCCCTTTAACCGCCCTTTTTCTCTGTCATCTCGTCACCTGCCACCTTGCTGAAAAATTGAATATTACCTTTCAGCAACTTCCTCCCGGATAAGCAGCTTTCTGTTTCTGTCAATAATGTTTTTAAGCTCGTCAATGTGCTCAGGTTTAAGGCTTTTCCTGAGTATTGCATATATTTCTTCCATCTCACTATAGGTAATTCCATCGCCTGCAATATGACATATTCTTTCTATGCTGCTTTTGTCAATTTTACTGATAATGGTCATTACCTTGAGCTTGTCTGCAAGGCTTATACTTTTTAAAGACTTGATTTCACTAACAGTAAGGAACAACTCTTTTTCCCCGGAATTCTCGACTCCTTCTTCCCCATTTGGCATATGTGTGACACCATTCGTTTGAACGTCCTGATACTGCCTGGCATTATGGCCAGAATATATATCATGCGGCTGAAAAACATCTTGTTTTATATAATAGGAGCCGTCATCATTACGGTAATCAGCTCCACCACTTTCAAAACCGTCTCTTCCGTTTTGCTGATTATCCTGCATGTTCTCATGAGAATCATTATGGACAAAATTGCCCGGGAGGGATTCTTCTCCGCTTTCAAGGCTATTGCCTGCACTCCCGGTTTTACCAATACCCGGCATCACAACATTCTCAAGAAGCCTGCGAGCGTAATTATAGGGTATTTCCAGGATGCTGCCATATGGTGCGGAGCTTATTATAGCCACTATTACAGATAACATCAATAATACCTTTGCAAACTTAATAAATCGCTTCATAATAAATAATACCTATAAAAATTGATTTTATAGGTATTATTTGCTTTCATTCCCGTTTTATACTTATTAACATTATTAAATTACTTATTTTTACTAACTTACTTTATTGACTTTCCAGGCTTTCCGGCCCAAATCACCAACCAATTTCAAAATGCCAATCAATTTTCAAGCCTTTGGGCAACTTCTTTAATATATGCAGAGAACTCATCCCTCAGGTCCTCCCTTTTGAGGGCAAACTCAACGGTAGCCTGAAGAAATCCCAATCTGTTACCTACATCATACCTTTTCCCGATAAAATCATAAGCATAAACTTTCTGCGTTTCAAGAAGCTTCTTTAACGCATCCGTCAGTTGTATTTCGCCGCCTTTACCCGGCTCCGCATTTTCGAGAAGTTTAAATATTTCAGGTGTAATTATATATCTGCCCAGTATTGCAATATTTGACGGGGCACTTTCCCTGTCCGGTTTCTCAACCATGTCATTGACGCTGTATACCCTTTCATCAATTCTGGTACAGCTCACAATACCATATTTAGACACATCTTCTTCCGGCACATGCTGTACGCCGAGTACGGTGGCATTATACTTTTCAAATACGTCAATCAGCTGTTTCATGCACGGTACCTGGGCATCCACAATATCATCACCCAGCATTACTGCAAAAGGTTCATCTCCTATAAAGGATTTTGCACAGTAGATGGCATGTCCAAGGCCTTTAGGCTCTTTCTGCCGAATATAATGAATATTTACAAGGTTCGAAATATCCTGTACAAGGTGCAGCAAATCATTTTCGCCTTTTCTTTTCAATATGTCTTCAAGCTCATAAGATTTGTCAAAGTGATCCTCTATAGCCCTTTTACCACGTCCCGTAACAATCATTATATCTTCGATTCCCGAAGCAATAGCCTCTTCAACTATAAACTGGATAGTCGGCTTGTCCACTATGGGAAGCATTTCCTTCGGCTGAGCCTTTGTTGCGGGCAAAAATCTGGTTCCCAAACCTGCTGCCGGTATTATAGCCTTGCGTACTTTCAAGCAACACACCTCTCTTTTGATAAAGCACCGAAATAGCCGGTACAACAGACTTTATTACATCAATAATAGCAGCATATAATTGGAAAGTCAACGACAGAGAACAGCCGCGGCTGCCTGTCTGCTCAACTGTTATACAGAGGCTGCACCTTGGTATATAATTTAATATAATTACTCACAATGACCGAAGGCAATAATAAAAAAAACAGAAAGTTTATTCCAGAAAGCACATGTAGTATAATACAAATATATATAAAATTTTCATTGCGAGTTAAAACAACCCGTCAAAAGCAGGTGGAAACAATATGCGTGAAATGGTGTTCAACGCATACGCTGTTACAAACGAAATAGACCTTAATAAAATTGCTGCAGAGTGTAACATACCCAAAAAATACACATGGGAGGAGCCCCTTATTCTGCAGGGAGACATACTTAGTACAATTATGGGGAAAAAACTCAATAACAACCAAAAGGTTCTTATTTTCTCTTTCGGCAGTGTTGTTTTCATCGACATGGATTCATCTGACACATTGAAGTTTCTGAAGTACCTGAAAAAATTCAAGTCGGACATTGACCTTAAAAACTGGAATGCCTATTCAGATGACTATGAGCTCCATGTAGGAGGCGTCGAAGAAATAGAACTCACCGATAAGTACGTAATCGTACCTCGTTATGAAATATACTATCCCGAACTTATTTCCGTCGTCCTGGCAAAATCCGTCGCCCTTGAAAAAACCGAGGAGCAGCTGGGCGGAATACTTGATAAACTCGAAACAATGATTGACAACCTCGAAAAAGGGAGTTTAAGAATAGGCAATAAACAGCTTGCAAGAACCATTGCCCGCGTGACCCGGCATGAATACAATACAATAAATTACATAATGATTCTCGATAAGCCGGACATTACCTGGATCAACAGTGATGCCGGGGAATTTTATGACCTGATGGCAGAATTTTTTGAACTGAATGACAGGTTTGAAATCATGAAAAACAAGACGGATATTTTGAATAATATAATAGAAGGTTTCACTTCCATAAGCCATTCAATAAGAGGTCTTTTTGTTGAATGGGTAATAGTT
>JAMOAC010000453.1 GCA_023621975.1 Bacillota bacterium
CACTAAACCGTGACAGTTATGCGAATTCTACCAAGGTAACCATGACGGCAGATGGCGGTTATACAATATCAAAAAACCCAAACAACAATACGGATAATATTGCCTGATTTTCATTCCTGGCTGCGGGCAAAGCCGATGTAGCCGGCTATTCGTCAACATTGCCCTACTTGTACCTCAACAATATTGATACTAATGCAAAGTTCACAATTAAAGCAAAGTTTGTGGATGCGGCTGATTTTGTCGTAAACAGTGATGGGGCTGCTGCAATCTATTCTGCTGAGGAAGGAGCCCTTCAGTCCAACTCCACAATTAAAATTGATTTAAAACAGGCAATGAGTCTTTCCTCGTTGCCCTCCGGGAAAATACTGGCTCTTATCTTTGAGGTTGAGCATAATAAATCGGATAAAAAGGTTAATCTGTCATCTATCTGGCTTGGCAATGACAATATAAGCATGTCGGAGATTTCCACCGCCGATGCGGTTGCTATTAATTTTACTGAAAACGATGTAGTCAATGAATGGGGTTTCAATAGCGCCCTTGAAAAAGAAGGGGACGGGTTCATCCTTAAAAAGACAGCGGATAAATCCCCTGCTGCAATGTTCAGGAATGAAGCGAATTTTGCGGTAAAGGACCATCCCTACATTTATATCCATATTAAAGAGGCGAACATTGGCGGTGGGCAGAATGTCGCAGAATTCATCCTGCGAAATGACATTACCGAGCTGATTGGCTCCCCTACATCCCCAGGAGGCCCAATCAGGCTTTGGCCGTGGGCTTCGCAGGAATTGGAAGTCTGGTATCGGATAGATTTGCGCCATTATCTCAGTGAGAATGAAATTAATAACAATAACATGATTTTAGCTACATACTTTATTATGCATGGCGCAGCAGAAGGAGCCATCAATGATAAATTGAGAATTGGCGGAGTCTACTACGGCGACGAGAAATTCAATGCCACAAAATATACCATCACAGCAGTTGCCGGGGCAAACGGAAGCATAACTCCGACTTCACAGGTTGCTCATAATCAAAATAAGACATTTATAATTACGCCAGATGATGGATACGAGATTGATACCCTGAAGGTTGATGGCGTAGTTGTGCAGAATCCGGGCCTAACTTATACTTTCACGTCTGTCACTTCGGACCACACCATTGAAGTAACCTTTAAAAAGATATCCGGCAATACGCCACAAACCCCTGAAGACAATACCCCTGCGGTCAAGGGCTTTAAAGTATATCCCTTCGAGTTGTTCCAAACAGGTTCGGCGAAATTAGATATGACCGCGGATGGCTATTATAAGTTCTCCAAAGGGTCAGCGGCAGGCGAATCAGGAACAATCAACTTTGCGGTTACAAACAAAGCCGGTTTGGTGGATTATGACGAAATGTGCTATTTGCATTTGCTTAACAAAAATTCCACTGGCAAGTTTATTGTTAAGGCCGGGTTCTTCCCGGTAACAGGCTATTCTTCAGTACCACAAACTGTGGTTTATGAATCTCCTGATAACCTGGAGCCGAATAAGAGAATTTCCATTGATTTAAAAACTGTTTTGTCAGATGCTAATGCCTGGGACCATAACGGAAAAATCCTTTGCCTGTCAATCCAGCTTGTGCATAACGGAGATCCTTCCAAGGTGGCTGAATTTGACTCCATTTGGCTTGGAACAAAGAAACTTGATACGAGTGAGAAATCCTCTGTCGATGCTGTTGCCTTTGATTTTTCTGATCCCACTTACATAGGCAACTGCGAAGTAACTCAGGAAGGCCAGGGATTCAAGATGGAGCGCGGCGACCTGTCTAAAGAAAGCTATGTTGTGAAAGATTTGGAGCAGGGCGGCCGTTTATCAACACCTTATGTTTATATCAACATGAAAGACATGGGAGCAGGCAATACGGTTTACTTCTTCTTTAAAGATCCTGACACAATTATTACCGGCGAGCCGCTCAGGAATGAACAAATTCGTTTGAACCCTGAAGTGGGCGACAGCAATGTCTGGTTGCGCATTAACCTTTTAGATTATATGACAGAAGAAGAGATTTCATCTGACAATTTGATCCTCCGCACACATATTAGTGCTTATCCCTCCGGAAGTGATGTTGAT
>JAMOAC010000258.1 GCA_023621975.1 Bacillota bacterium
GCCTTTTCAAGGTTAGCCGTCTTTTCCCTTGTAACAAAATTATCAAGGAAATAGTAAAGCAATCCCCCGGTAATTGAAAAGCCGATTATAAGAACAGCTATAAACATTACAACCATCTTGCTGAAAATTGTTTTGAACATTACTTCACCTCAAATTTATAACCGACTCCCCAAACCGTTTTGAGCTGCCAGGACTGGTTTTGAGGTTCAAGCTTTTCCCTGAGCCTCTTTATGTGTACGTCTACAGTCCTGGAATCCCCGTAAAAATCATATCCCCACACATGCTCAAGAAGCTGTTCCCTGGTGAAAACCTTGTTAGGGTTTGATGCCAGAAAATACAGAAGCTCTAATTCTTTCGGAGGGAGTTCAAGCTCTTTTCCGTTAAATTTTACGACATAATTTGAACGGTTTATGACAAGGTTCGGATACACAATCTCCTGCGTACCTATGTCTTTGTGCTCGTATCTGCGCAATACAGCCTTCACCCTTGCTACAAGCTCCTTTGCATCAAAGGGCTTGACCATGTAATCATCAGCACCCAGCTCAAGTCCAAGAACCTTGTCAAAAGTTTCACCTTTGGCGGTGAGCATTATTATAGGAATATTGCTTATCTTTCTTATTTCCCTGCATACCTGCCATCCGTCGGCTCCCGGCAGCATTATATCCAGTATGACTATATTCGGAGCTATTTTTGAAAAAGTGTCTATGGCTTTTATCCCGTCATGTACCGTTATAACTTCATAGCCTTCCTTTTCGAAATACAGGCGGATAAGTTCGCATATATTGACATCATCATCAATAACGAGTACTTTTGTTTTAGCAGAATTCATACAGCCCATCACCAACCTTTATATTATAATATCACTTCTTGAATTTACAAACAACATTTTAAAATTTGTGAAGCGTTGCTTCTAAAGCTATTGCATTGCTATATGCCATAAAATAATATATAATTTAAAGTTGTGCCGGATTCTCGAAATTGAACAATATAAAATGTGCTTATATTTTTCAGAAAGGATAGATGATTTTTATGCGACTGGGAATAGTTGGACTGCCAAATGTAGGTAAGAGTACGCTCTTTAATGCGATCACCAGGGCAGGTGCCGAATGTGCAAATTACCCGTTTTGCACAATAGAACCAAATGTGGGTATAGTAGCGGTTCCGGATGAAAGGCTGCAGAAGCTTGCGGAAATGTATAACCCTGAAAAGGTTACGCCTGCAACAATAGAATTTGTTGACATTGCAGGGCTTGTGAAGGGTGCAAGCAAAGGGGAAGGCCTTGGAAACAAGTTTCTTTCACACATACGTGAAGTTGACGCAATAGTTCACGTAGTGAGGTGTTTTGAAGACAGCAACATAGTACACGTTGAGGGTTCAATCGGGCCTAAAAGGGACGTGGAGACCATTAACCTTGAGCTGATATTTGCAGATATGGAAGTTATGGAAAGGCGTATTGACAGAACCAAAAAGATGCTCAAGTCCGGGGATAAAAAGTACCAGGCAGAATTAGAACTGTATGAGATGATAATGGACAACCTTGAAAAAGGAATTCCTGTCCGCGCCCTGAAATTCGATGAGGAAGAGAAAAAACTGGTGGATCAGCTTTTCCTTCTTACTTCCAAACCTGTATTATACGCTGCAAATATTTCGGAAGATGATTTGGGAAAAGAGGACAGCAATCCTTATGTTGCCGAGCTTAAATCCATTTCCGAAGCAGAAGGATCTGAGGTAATGGTAATATGCGCCAAGATTGAAGAAGAAATTGCCCAGCTTGAAGAAGATGAAAGAAAAGCATTTCTTGAGGAACTGGGAGTGTCCGAGTCAGGCCTCGATAAACTGATAAAAGCAAGTTATAAATTGCTTGGGCTTATTAGCTTTTTAACTGCAGGACCTACTGAAGTGCGGGCGTGGACAATTACCAAAGGTACAAAAGCTCCCCAGGCAGCAGGAAAAATACACAGCGATTTTGAAAGAGGCTTTATCAGGGCTGAAGTAGTTGCATATGACGATTTAATAGCATGCGGCTCCTACAGTGTAGCGAAAGAAAAGGGCCTCGTCCGTTCTGAAGGCAGGGATTATATAATGAAGGACGGAGACGTGGTA
>JAMOAC010000517.1 GCA_023621975.1 Bacillota bacterium
TGTAGCCGGCCACATGTTCTTCAAACTCCATTACTACCTCAAAATCATCGTCTTCATCTGCTTCATTTCGGATATCTGTTGCTAACTTTTTCATTTCATTTAAATAACCTTCGAGAATTTTAACAGTTTCTTCACAAGTGAATTTATCGCCGTCCAGCTCTTTAATTGTAGCGTTTTGCAGGTAATCGGAAAGCTTTGTTAAAGGCTTCTCACCCTTCATCTTGAGAAGCTCTGCTACTGCATCATATTTTTCAAAAAAATCATCATATAATTTCTCAGTATATTCATGAATTTCAACAAACTGCTTTCCTACAACATTCCAGTGCAGATTATGTAGGTTAGCATTTAATACAGCCAGATTTGACAAATATTCATTTAATTTAGCATAGTTTTTCATTTTATTCCTCCTTTTATATCCCAGCAAATATATTGTATTTCTATGTCTTATTATATTAATACCCAGTCATAAGAATTATAAACAATGATATGGGACATCACCTGTATTTTTCTCTGCCCGGATGGTGGATTGACAACCATTTTTTTGGCTGTTATACTAGGCATTGAAATAGCAAATTGCTGCATTTT
This sequence comes from Bacillota bacterium, assembly GCA_023621975.1. Next base: position 586 of record JAMOAC010000517.1, read on the forward strand.
TTTTGATTGATGTCACATTTAACCAATGGGGCTGGACACAGTTTTCTGCTAAGGTACCAGAAGTCGATAAAACGAAGGGAGTTTGATTTGTATGTTATATGCAGGGGTCAGCGAAAAAAATATCACTCCGGATTTTCCAGCGCTTTTATCCGGGTACCCCCTACCAAAAGATCGTTATCATGAAGAAGTGCATGATGACTTAAAAGCCCACATTTTCTACCTGAATAATGAAGAAACAGACCTCGTAATCATTACGCTCGATTTGATCAGTTATTCCAAGCGAAGAGTTAAAATGGTCAGAGAACAAATTCAGAAAGTTTGTCAAATCGAACCAGGTAATATTCTCATATCTGCTACTCATACCCACTCAGGGCCGGTAACCGGCAGTGTTCCTTTCTTAAGTGACAACAGAGAAATGTATCCCCACTATCTGGATAAAGTCAATAATCTAATAGTCGAGGGCGTGAAGGAAGCTAAAGATTCAGCTTTTCCTGCAAAAATAGCAATGGGGAAGGGAATATGCGGCAAGGAACAGGGTGTCGGCGGCAACCGGCGGCATAAAGACGGTCCTGCAGATCCTGAAGTCTGGGTAACGGGCATCAAGGATTCTGATGATAATCTCAGAGGTGTTTTAGTGAATTACGCACTGCATCCTACCTTCCTTCATGCGGAAAGCAGGGTTATAACTGCGGATTATCCGGCTTTTATTTATGAGTATTTCCAAAGCAAAAATCCTGATTTGGTGGTTGGTTTCCATACCGGGGCAGCAGGCAACCAATCTTCCCGCCATTTCAGAACAGGTCAAACCTTTGAGGAGGCAAAACGTGTCGGCTATGCAATAGCAGCCGAGGCAGAAAGGGTTTTATCACAACTCACCTATGAAGATGATGTTAAGTTATTTGCAACTCATGCTGAACTCTATCCCGAAATTAAACGCATTCCATCTGTTGAAGAAGCAAGAGCCCAACAGATAGAAGCAGAAACCAGGTATAAGAACTCAGTAAAAAACAAGGAGCCATATCCGGTACAGCGTACCCTTGAATGTGCTTTGATTGGCGCCAACAGAATGTTAAGCAGGGCGGAAGCCGGGGACAAGGTTATGGAAGGCATTATGGCAAATTCACCTTTTGAAATATTTGTTATGGGCATAGGTGAAAACAGAATTGTAGCTTGTCCGTGTGAGATCTTCGTGGAATTTGCCCTGAGGTTAAAGAAGGAGTCACCTTACAAAAACACCTACCTTGCCAGCACTTCCAATGGATACGGCAGCGGATATGTATGCACTCCGGAATCTTATGATGAAGGCGGCTATGAGCCGACTGTATCCATGTATGAAAGAACAGTCGGAGACGCTATAATCGATAAGGCTTTGGAACTGCTGAGAGAGAATTAACAGAGTTAACGGTATCATAAAGATGCCGTCGCCATATGGATAAAAATAACAGGAGGGAAATATTATGTCTTATTATTATGGAGAACTAAACTATGTACAAATTCAGGAAGCTATTGACAAGAAT
>JAMOAC010000172.1 GCA_023621975.1 Bacillota bacterium
GGGAGCTTTTATATCCCTGAAGGTCAGTCAAAAGAATGATATTATTGTACTGTTAAACAGGATATTAAAAGAAAGGAACAGCAATGAAATAGGCAGTGATTTTCTAAGCCATCTGCTTATACTGGAGCTTTTTGTACTTATTTCAAGAGCTTTGAAAATGGAGTGGGAGAACAGCATAAAGAACAAGAGTCCAAAACTCAAGGAGCTAATCAGGATTTCCGTGAACTATATACACAATAATTATGAACGCAATATTTCATTGAACGATATTGCAAAGTATGTATTTCTTAGTACAAGCTATTTTACCCGAGCCTTTAAGGAAGAAATGAAAATCAGCCCTATCAGCTATCTTCTTAAGGTGAGGATAGAAAGGGCTAAGGAATTGTTAAGGGAAACGGACCAAAAGGTAAGCGACATTGCTTTAAGTGTAGGCTTTTCCAATCAACAACGCTTTAACGAGATATTTAAAAAGCACACTAAAATGACACCTCTCCAATATAGAAAGCAGTTCAACAAGAATCATTAATTATCCTTGTTTTTTTGGGTAATTATCAGGAAGAACCGACTCATTAAAAAAAGTATAATTCTCGTAAGATAAAAAGTGTAAGCGATTGTTTTGAAAGATATAACTGGTAAAGTTGCTATTAGTAAAATTACGGTTAATGATATTGCAGTTATGAAGGTCTGAACTGTAAATTTCAATATTAAGCTGTAAATTAAATATTGAGCTATAAATTTAAAACTAAGCTATAAATTAAAAGTTATAGTCGTAATTATAAATAAAGTTAATTATAAACAAAGTTATAATTTTAAATAAAGTTCAGATAAAGTTTAAATAAAATAATAAATTAATTAAATTAAAGCTGTACTTCAATTAATTATTAAAGTTATAGTCTAAGTGAAACTGTAAAATGATTTTTTGCTTTTTTGTCAGTTTACAGTTAAGCAGGTAAAAAAAGGGGAGGTATCAATATTGTATGGGAATGACAATGACGCAGAAAATTCTGGCGGAACATGCCGGACTGGACAGTGTAAAGGCCGGGCAATTAATTAAAGTAAGAGTGGACATGGTTCTTGGAAATGATATAACAACTCCCGTTGCCGTAAAAGAATTTGACAAGATAGGAACTAACAAAGTTTTTGATATAAATAAAATCGCCATAGTCCCGGATCACTTTACTCCAAACAAAGACATCAAATCTGCCGAGCAGGTTAAGATGATAAGGGAATTTTCAAGAAAAATGGGTATTGTTAATTTCTTTGAAGTAGGGCAAATGGGAATTGAGCATGCATTGCTCCCGGAGAAAGGGCTTGTTGTTGCCGGGGATGTTGTAATCGGTGCTGATTCCCATACCTGCACGTATGGTGCATTGGGCGCTTTTTCAACAGGTGTGGGCAGTACGGATATGGCAGCGGCAATGGCTACAGGTGAGACGTGGTTTAAAGTGCCTGAGGCAATCAAGTTTATACTGGAGGGAAAACCCGGCAAATGGATAAGCGGTAAGGATATTATACTCCACATTATCGGCAAAATAGGTGTGGACGGTGCGCTGTATAAGTCAATGGAGTTTACGGGTGAAGGATTAAACTATCTTTCCATGGATGACAGGTTCACAATTGCAAATATGGTAATTGAAGCGGGAGCAAAAAACGGTATTTTTGAAGTGGATGAAAAGACACTTGATTACATGGCGGAACATTCCAGCAAGCCATACAAGATATATAAGGCGGATGAGGACGCCGAGTACGCTGAAGTTTATAAAATCGATCTCAGCACATTGAGGCCTACGGTTGCGTTTCCACATTTGCCTGAGAACACCAGGACGATTGACGAGGTTGGCGATATAAAGATAGATCAGGTTGTTATTGGCTCATGTACCAATGGAAGGATTGAAGACCTGAGAATTGCGGCAGAGGTATTAAAGGGCAAGAAGGTTCATCCTGACGTAAGGTGTATAATTATTCCCGCTACGCAAAAGATATGGAAACAGGCAATGAACGAAGGTCTGTTTGATATATTCATAGATGCCGGGGCTGTAATCAGCACGCCTACCTGCGGGCCTTGCCTTGGCGGACATATGGGCATACTTGCGGAAGGAGAAAGGGCGGTAGCAACAACCAACAGGAATTTTGTAGGAAGGATGGGCCACCCGCGCAGCGAAGTGTACCTGGCAAGCCCTGCTGTTGCGGCCGCATCTGCCGTAGCCGGAAAGATTGCATCACCTGAGTGAGAGTTGAGGGGCGAATAAGAGCTGTAATGCGAATGAGGGCTGAAAGACAAATAAGAGATGTGGTGTGAATGAGAGCTGAAAAGTGAACAGGATATGTAAGGCGAGTAAGAGAAGAAAAGAGAACAAGATATGTAATGCGAATGAGAGCTGAAAGGAGCGGATTTGAATGAATGTCAAAGGAAAAGTAATAAAATACGGAGACAACATAGATACCGATGTAATTATACCTGCAAGGCATTTGAATACTTCAGATCCTGCCGAACTGGCAAAACACTGCATGGAGGATTTGGACAAGGATTTTGCCGATAAAGTTAAGACCAGAAATATTATAGTAGCCGGTAAAAACTTCGGATGCGGTTCTTCCAGGGAGCACGCTCCCATAGCAATTAAGGCATCCGGCGTTTCTTGCGTAATTGCGGATACTTTTGCGAGGATATTTTATAGAAATGCCATAAATATAGGGTTGCCTATTGTGGAATGCCCTGAAGCGGCCAATGATATAGAAGACGGAGATGAGGTGTCGATAGATTTTGATACAGGGACTATTGTGAACCATACAAGGGGAAATACCTACAAGGCTGCACCTTTCCCGGATTTCCTGCAGGAGCTGATTTCATCCGGCGGACTTATTGAATACGTGAAGAAACAGGTACGGGGAGGTGCCCTATGAGGTTTGATATTGCCGTACTGCCGGGGGACGGGATTGGACCGGAAGTTGTGGAGCAGGCTGTAAAAGTGCTTGATGCCGTTGCTCAAAAATACGGGCATGAGTTCAGGACACAGGAAGCGCTTATAGGCGGATGTGCCATTGATGCATGTGGAGAACCTCTTCCCCGGGAAACTCTTGAAATATGCAAAAAATGCGATGCAGTATTGCTGGGAGCAGTAGGCGGAGATAAATGGGACTCGCTTCCCGGAGACAAGCGCCCTGAGGCGGGGCTATTGGGAATACGTGCGGGACTGGGGCTTTTTGCAAATCTCAGGCCTGCTGTTATATACAATGCGCTGAAGGATGCTTCACCGCTAAAAGATGATATTATAAAAGACGGAATAGATATAATGGTGGTAAGAGAACTGACCGGAGGAATATATTTCGGGAAAAGAGGCAGAACCGATATGGGAGATATGGGGGAAGCGGCCTTTGACACCGAAGTTTACAGTGTCTATGAAGTGGAGAGAATTGCAAGAAAAGCTTTCGAAATAGCAATGAACAGGAGAAAGATTGTAACCTCGGTAGATAAGGCAAATGTTCTTGAAAGTTCGCGGCTTTGGAGAGAAGTTGTCATAAGGGTGTCACGTGAGTATCCTGAAGTCACGCTCAATCACATGTACGTGGACAACGCTTCCATGCAGCTTGTAAGAAAGCCTGAACAGTTTGATGTTATTGTAACCAGCAACATGTTCGGCGATATTCTTTCTGACGAGGCTTCCATGATTACAGGCTCAATAGGAATGCTGCCGTCAGCCAGCCTGGGAAACGGAAATATGGGGCTGTATGAACCTGTTCACGGTTCTGCACCGGACATAGCAGGTTGTAATAAAGCCAATCCTCTTGCAACAATTCTGTCTGCAGCCATGATGCTGCGGTATTCATTCGGCCTTGAAGAAGAAGCAAGAGCGGTTGAAAATGCGGTTAATAAGGTTCTGGACAAAGGATACAGGACGGCGGACATAGCCTCAGAAGGCACGAAAATTGTTGGTACTTCAGAGATGGGCCAGCTTGTGAGAGATGAGATATAAAGTGTATATTATACGTGTTGGTAGAAGAATTTTGCCGATTGTTTAATGACTATCATGGCTTTGAGTCATACCTTGGTTTTGCGTTAATAGTTGGGGCGGTGTTGAAAACCGCCCCGTCTGTATTTAGTGGAGAAATGTCTCTGTCCGTGTTTATAGAACTTGCTTATAGAACTGTTCCTGCCAATGTTGTATTTAATGTAATAAAGTGAAGAAACGTCCCCAAAAAACCCAAAAAACAAAAAAGTGCAGAAACGTCCCCGCTAACCGCTAAAATTACAGGAACGTCCCCGCTAAAATTGAAACGTCTCCACTAAATAATTATGTAAACTTACATTATCTGCCAGATGGCTGTAAATCCGCTAATAACAATATTGGTACTAATTGTTAACGGCGAGAATATTGTTCAAATAAGATAATTATGTTAACATAATCTTTGTATATTGATAAAGGGGTGTTTGTATTTGTTTTTATATATAATAAAGAGGTTTATTTACTCGTTATTTACGCTTTTTATTATTATAACGATAACTTTTTTCCTTATGCACGCAATACCGGGAAATGTCTATAACAGCGAGAAGAACCTTCCGCCTGCGATTGTGGAAAATATGAAAGCAAAGTATGGCCTGGACAAGCCCTTGTCGGAACAGTATTTAACCATGTTGAAAAATACTGTCAAGCTGGATTTCGGGATTTCAATGAAGAACAGGGGCAGGCCGGTAAATGATATCATTACGGAACACTTTCCCCATTCTGCAAGGCTGGGTATATTCTCCATAACTTTATGCCTTTTTATAGGCATACCTTTAGGTATCTTATCTGCCCTCAAAAAGGACAAGTGGCAGGATCGTGCGGCGATGATTATTGCTACGCTGGGTGTCTCTGTTCCTGGATTTGTAATTGCAGTCCTTTCCCAGTATATACTGGGTGTCAAGCTGGGATTGTTCCCCGTAATAGGTGACAAATCAATTTATCACCTTATACTACCTGCAATAGCACTATCTTTCCTTCCTATTTCCTTTATTGCAAGGCTGGTGCGTTCAACCATGGTGGAAGTGCTCGAACAGGATTATATAAGGACTGCAAGGGCAAAGGGGCTTTCTGAAAGAGTTGTTATATACAAGCATGCACTTAAAAATTCAATACTGCCTGTGGTGACGTATCTTGGGCCGCTGGTGGCTGGAGTGCTTACAGGCAGCTTTGTCATAGAATCAATATTTAACATACCGGGACTCGGAAGGTATTATGTTACAAGCATAAGCAACAGGGATTACACGGTAACCATGGGAGTAACAATATTTTATGCGGTTTTCCTGGTTTTAATGAATTTTATTGTTGACATGATCTATACGGTGCTTGATCCGAGAATTAAGTTGAATAATTAGACAGGGGTGCAGATATGGAATTATCGCGTGATGAATTGTTTAAACCGTTAAGCAGACGAGAGAATGACAAGGTGGATGTTGCGACAAGGCCGAGTCTTACGTACTGGGGTGACGCCTGGAAACGCCTGAAGAAAAACAAGGTGGCCATGTTCAGCCTTGCTGTGATAATACTGATATTTTTGGCGGCAATATTCGGCCCGATGATTTCACCCTATTCCTATTCCCAGCAGATAAGAGGGGAAGAAAACCTGGGGCCAAGCCTGAAACACCCCTTTGGAACCGATTCGCTTGGAAGGGATATGCTTGTTAGAGTCCTTTATGGTGCGAGGATTTCCCTTAGCGTCGGTATTGTGGCATGCATAATAAACCTTACAATAGGCATTTTTTACGGCGGGATTTCAGGGTATTTCGGCGGTCGTGTCGACAGTATCATGATGAGGATTGTTGATATCATTTACAGCATTCCTACCATGCTTTATGTCATACTTCTCATGGTGGTGTTGAAGGATAAACTGGACAATTTACTGAAGCTCCCAATATTCAGCGGGCTGCAGGCTGCAGGATCAGGCCTGATAAGCATATATCTTGCAATAGGGCTGACCTATTGGGTGTCAATGGCCAGGATTGTAAGAGGTCAGATACTAAGCCTTAAGGAGCAGGAATATGTTACAGCTGCCAAGGCTCTCGGGGCAAGCGATCTCAGGATCCTTGTCAGGCACCTCATACCAAACAGCCTTGGTTCCATTATTGTTACCACTATGTTGTTAATACCTGATGCCATATTTACCGAATCATTCCTGAGCTTTATTGGGCTTGGAGTGGATGCGCCGGTACCAAGCTGGGGCGGTCTGGCCAACGATGCTTTGGGAAGTATCAGGACGCATTTTTATCTGCTGCTTTTCCCTTCCTTTGCAATCAGTATAACAATATTGGCCTTCAATCTCTTTGGAGACGGGCTTAGGGATGCTCTTGATCCCAGAATGAGAAAATAGAAAAGGTGAATTTCATATGAGCAATTTGCTTAAAATAGACAATCTTCATACAACCTTTAGAACTTATGCAGGAAAAGTATACGCCCTTAATGATGTCTCATTCAGTGTCGGAACCGGTGAAGCTGTCGGCGTGGTCGGGGAATCGGGCAGCGGCAAGAGCGTGACCATGCTGTCCATTATGAGGTTATTGTCTGAAAACGGAAGTATTGAGAGCGGAAGCATTATTTTTGACAACAGGAACCTGAGGGACCTGACCGACAGGCAGATGCAGGATTTAAGAGGAAATGAGATAGGAATGATATTCCAGGATCCCATGACTTCTTTGAATCCGGTATTTACCATTGGTAACCAGTTGATGGAATCCATCATGAAGCATACCGGGCTCAAAAAGTCCGAGGCAAGGCTTAAGGCAGTGGAACTGCTTAAACTGGTCGGAATACCTAGCCCTGAAAAAAGATTGAAGCAGTATCCCCATGAATTCAGCGGTGGTATGCGTCAGAGAGTAATGATTGCAATGGCATTGTCCTGTGAACCAAAACTGCTGATTGCGGATGAACCGACTACAGCACTGGATGTTACAATCCAGGCCCAGATTATTGAGCTGTTGAAGGAACTCAAGGAGAAGCTTAACATGTCTATCATACTTATCACCCACGACCTTGGCCTTGTGGCGGATATATGTGAAAGAGTGATTGTTATGTACGGGGGCACCATAGTGGAACAGGGCAGTACCGAGGAAATATTTTACAACCCCCAGCATCCTTACACTAAAGGGCTGCTAAAATGTATACCGCGCCTGAATATGGGCCGCGAAAGGCTCAAGCCCATAGAAGGCCAGCCGCCGGATATGCTTAATCCTCCCAAAGGGTGTCCTTTTGTGGAAAGATGTCCTGAAGCCATGAATATATGCCTGCTTCAAAAACCGTTTTACAAAGAAGTTCAAAAGGGCCATGGAACAGCTTGCTGGCTTCATGAAGCCGAAAGCAAGGGGGTGTGAGTATGAATGCAAAGAGGGCTAACCTTCTTGAAGTGAAGAATCTCACAAAATTCTTTTCTGTAAGAAAGGGATTACTTGGCAATCACCGGTCTGTTGTCAAGGCTGTTGACAATATAACATTTTCCATTGAAAAAGGAGAAACACTGGGGTTTGTCGGAGAAAGCGGATGCGGCAAGACAACGGCGGGAAGAACAATATTGAGGTTATATGAGCCGACAAAGGGGCAAATCATTTTCAACGGAACTGATATAACAAAAGTCCGAATGAAACCCTATAGAAAGAAAATGCAGATGATATTTCAGGATCCCTATGCGTCACTGAATCCCAGAATGACAGTGGGTGATATTATTGGAGAACCTATGGATATTCATGGATTGGCAAAAGGTAAGGAAAAGAAGGAACGGATATACCATTTGCTTGAACTGGTCGGCCTCAATAAAGAGCATGCCAACAGGTATCCCCATGAATTCAGCGGTGGACAGAGGCAGAGAGTTGGTATTGCGAGAGCTTTGGCAGTCCAGCCGGAATTTATTGTTTGTGACGAACCCATATCTGCTCTTGATGTGTCCATTCAGGCCCAGATAGTAAACATGCTGGAGGATTTGCAGAAAACCCTTGGGCTTACGTATCTTTTCATAGCCCATGACCTGTCCATGGTAAAGCACATAAGCAACCGGGTAGGTGTCATGTACCTGGGAAAACTGGTTGAACTGGCAAGCAGCGATGAACTGTATGACAGACCGGCTCATCCTTACACCCAGGCTCTCCTTTCAGCCATACCAATTGCCGACCCGAGGGCAAGCAAGGAAAGAAAGAGGATAATACTTGAAGGAGATGTACCAAGCCCCATAGATCCGCCGTCAGGATGCGCATTCAGGACAAGATGTCCATATGCGACCAGGATTTGCGGAGAAGTTCAACCGGAATTTAAAGAGGTATCCCCGGGACATATGTGCTCGTGCCATCTTTACAGCAAATAATAAGGCAGAAATAAAGCATTAACAAAAATAAGCATTAAAAAGCATTAAACAGATAAAAAATAAAGCATAAAAAGTAAAACAGGCAAAAAAGCATAAAAACAGGCAAAAATGAAAATGAGAATAAAACGGGCGAAAATGATAATGAGAACAATGAATGCAAATAATATATAAAAAAATAATATATAAAAAGTTTGTACAAAAATTCATAAGGAGGAAATTACAAATGAAGAGGAGAATAATTGCCGCACTCATCATAGCAGTATTAGCAGTATCTTTGCTTGCAGGCTGCAGGGATGTAAATAAAGGCGGCACCAAAGATGGAGGAGACAGAGGAGGAAAAGATACAATTACCGCAATATTCGGTTCCGAACCCGGAACGATCGATCCTGCCTTAAACCAGACACTGGATGCAGGAACTTATATTGCACATCTTTTTGAAGGACTTACAGATCTCAGCACAGGCGAAGTCAAGCCTGGAGTGGCTGAAAGATGGGATGTATCTGAAGATGGGAAAAAATATACATTTTACCTGAGAGAAGATGCAAAATGGTCCGACGGTAAACCAGTTACAGCCCATGATTTCGAGTATGCGTGGAAAAGGGTGCTTAATCCTGAAACGGCTTCACCGTATGCATACATCCTCTACCTTATAAAGGGTGCACAGGCATATAATGAAGGAGAAGGAAAAGAGGAGGACGTTGGCATAAGGGCCGTTAACGACAGGACATTTGAAGTTGAACTTGTAGCAAGAGCTCCTTATTTTCTTGAACTTGCCGGATTTATGGTAACGGTGCCAGTAAGAAAGGATATAATCGAGAAATACGGTGATAAATGGACCCAGAGTCCTGACACATATATATCCAACGGCGCCTTCAAGCTTAAGGAATGGAAACACCAGGATGAAATCGTGGTTGTAAAGAACGATCAATACTGGAACAAGGACGAGATAAAGCTGAATGAGATCCGCTTCAAGTTAATGGATGATGATGACGCAGCTCTCAGCGCAACCGAAGCGGGCGAGATTGATGTAAACTATGCGCATATACCTCCAAATGCGATACCTGACCTTGTTGAGCAGGGAAAAGCCAAGATATTGCCTGATTTAAGCACATACTATTACGATTTCAACACCACAAGGCCGCCTTTTAATGATGTCAGGGTAAGAAAGGCATTTGCATTGGCCATAGACAGGCAATATATTGTTGAAAAGGTTACAAAGGCACAGCAGAAACCGGCTGACGGCTGGGTACCTATTGGAATGCTTGAGCCGGAAGAAAACAAGGATTTCAGGGACGTAGCCAAAGAAAAATACGGTGCACCCTATCTTCCGGAAAAAGCAAATGTTGAAGAAGCAAGAAGGCTTCTGGCAGAAGCCGGATATCCTGATGGAAAGGGCTTTCCTGAAGTAGAACTTATATACAATACAAGTGAAGGCCATAAAATGATTGCCGAAGCCGTGCAAAACATGTGGAAGGAAAATCTTGGCGTTAACGTTAAAATATCAAATATGGAATGGAACGTATTTGTTGATGAAAGAAACAAGCAGAATTTTGATATTGCAAGAGACGGCTGGAGCGCAGACTATGCAGATCCCATGTGCTTCATGGATATGTGGATGTCAAACAGCGGTAATAACTCAACCGGTTGGAAAAACAAGGAATATGATGAGCTGATTAACAAGGCAATCAATTCTGGTGATCAGAAAGAAAGATTTGATGCGCTGCATAAGGCTGAACAACTATTGCTGGAAGGGATGCCCATATTACCGGTATACTATTATACCAAGACAGTTATTTATCCTGACAATCTTGTAGGTTGGCAATACAGCCCGGTGGGAATGTTCTATCTGCACC
>JAMOAC010000169.1 GCA_023621975.1 Bacillota bacterium
ATCCTTGATATACCAAGCCGATGTGCAATGGGGGCATATATCTCCAGGGTTTCTTTTGCCTTTGCAAGTTGCTTGTCCGCACTCATATACTTAAGGGTACGCATATTATGCAGCCTGTCAGCCAACTTTATCAATATGACCCTTATGTCCTTTGCCATGGCCAAAAACATTTTGCGCAGGTTTTCGGCCTGAAGCTCTTCTTTTGATGTGTATGGAATCCTGCCGAGCTTTGTAACGCCGTCTACAATATTTGCAATTTCCTCACCAAAATTCTCCCGCAGTTCTTCCATCGTGAATGTAGTGTCTTCAATGGTATCGTGAAGAATTCCCGCAATAATGGAAGTGCAATCCAGCTCAAGATCGGCAAGTATATTTGCAACTTCCATCGGATGGACAATAAACGGTTCACCCGACACCCTCAGCTGACCTTCATGGGCTTTTTTGGACAAAATATATGCCTTCTCGATTAGCTCGAAATCGCAATCCGGGTTATATTTTTTTATTTTTTCCACAAGTCGGCTGAACGCTTCATCCATTGCAAAACCCCCAAGTTAAAACTGCACAATTGACTCTACATGATACCCCTTTAATTTTTCCCTTCCGTTAAGATAAGTAAGCTCAATAAAATAGAACACACCTGCAACCTCTCCACCGAGCTTTTCAACCAGTTTAATGTTTGACAGGGACGTCCCTCCCGTTGCCAGAAGGTCATCTACCACTACAACTCTCTGGCCGGGCCTAACGGCGTCCTGATGTATCTCAAGTATGTCTGTACCGTATTCAAGCTCATACTCAATCTGAATAGTCTTATAAGGAAGTTTTCCCTTTTTTCTGATAGGCACAAACCCTTTTCCCAATGCATAGGCCAGCGGAGCACCAATAATAAATCCTCTTGACTCGGTACCTACTATCAGGTCAAAATCGCCCACTTTCCTGATTTTCTCTGCCAACTGGTCAATACATTCCCTGTAAGCCTCAGCATCCTGCAGAACGGTAGTGATATCAATAAAATCAATACCTTCTTTAGGAAAATCCAGCACGTGTCTGAGCTTCGATTTAAAATCCATCAATAATTCCCCCTGTACGCTGTAGTCTGGCTTTCGTAACCAGCATTACTGAACGTTTTTTATTTTAATTTAATTATGAACTCAATCTTTCCAAATACTTTTTCAAAGCCTGGAGCCTGTTGTAAGTTTCAGAATCCCCGAGCCTTCTCTTTTGTCCTCCGCTGTCCAGCATTGTAATCTTCATTCCGGTATCCCCGACAGGTTCGGCAAGCATTAGATTAAGTTCTTCAAAAATTTTAATACCTTTTTTCAGTTTAAAATAATTCATATTTATTCTGTAGCTTCCGGCAATCCTGCCTGCAAAAACAAACAAGTCGTCTATAATCAGTCTTTCCGCACAATTTGCTCTCATATACTGATAAATTGCCACCAGGTCACATCTTTCCGGTACAATATCATCTATATCAACACCGCGAAAAATGTTGTCATCTTCTATATAACCTTTATTATAGTCATTTAAGTCAATAGACTCAACATATTTATCCAATTTATATAAATATTCATTCTTTCTGACTATAGCTTCATTCAGCGTAATGTCCTTCAGGTTCATCTGAACCCTGCAAGCGGAATTCCACGTGTTAATTCCCAATGAGAAAGCCAAATCAATAACGTCCCCTAAATTTAAAAAGTTTGCCAGGTTGCCCATATTAAAGCCTATCGCATCGAAAAAATCATTCCCGCACTTCAACTTAAGCTTAAGATGCTTGTTATTGCCTACGGTAAGTATTTCACTTATTTCAAGCCCCGTATATGCAAAAGACGGTTCCGGATTCCCGGCTCCGAAAGGTGCCAGTTTTTCCAGTTCCATCACGCTCTCAATACTTATATCGTCTTTATTTATATATGCATCAATCTTTAACCGTGGCACCAGAATACTCTCGTCCATGACTTCATCAGCATAACTGTTTATTGCTTTGCGGAAATCATCTATTTTTTCCGCTTCCAGTGTCAGGCCGGCTGCAAGCTCATGGCCTCCGTATTTCTGAAGCAAATTGTCACAATAACACAAGGCCTTGAAAAGATTA
>JAMOAC010000367.1 GCA_023621975.1 Bacillota bacterium
ACAGTGGCCTCTTATACAGAGGTCACTGCTTTTATAAAAAACAATATCAGAATTGAAAATTAATATAAGTAAAATAAAGTGAACAAAATTGGCTGATAAATCATAGCATATAATGTATGCTGTATTTTTATGAAAAGGGAGGCTTACCTATGGCCGAAAAAGCAACTGGCACATTACCGAGAGCAAGAGCGGATAACAACGTAAAAATGGGTGCAAAAATTGCAAACCAGATAAACACAAACCAGCAGTCAAACGTGGTTCTTTCAGCCTATTGTGTTGTTACCCAGACCTGCTCAACTATAAATATAAATTTTGCATAAAAATTTAGCATAAAGGAAGTGTTGAAAATTGTCTGAAGGAGTTCAAAACAACAACTGGATCTGGATAAAGGCCAAAAAGAAGTTAAAGGACGGCCCTTCTGAAATCAGAATTGATCTGAACGGAAATGTCTATATAGACGGAGAATCATTTGATGAAGAAAATCCCAAGTATTCAGGGCTCACCGTGGACGTTGAAAAACACAACAGAATGAACACGGGTGAAGAAACCCAGCAGATAATTGAAAGCAGAAAAAAAGCCAAACCTGGTGAGACAGTCAAGATAAAAGATATTAAAGGTCCGGACAGGACAGAAAGCACGACGGTGAAATTCTAGTTTCATGGAGGTATTTTTATGGATGTCAATGAATTCCTGAAAAAAGTTGAAATCGGAAATTACGTAATTTCAATAAACGGTGTTAAATTGGGAAACCCTGCAGAGTTATTGGAAAAGCTTCAACCTATAAAGGAAGACGATACATTGTCCAACCAGGAAAAAATTGAACGTGTTCAAAAAATCATAAAAGAGTATATGGAGTGATATACCTTGGAAAATGTAAAGTCATCAATTTCCCTGAATATGTCAAATCAAGCCAATAACTGCAGGTCAAGAAACAGCAGTTTATTCCAGTTCAACTATTTTATCATGTTAGGGCTTGCCTACCTGAATCCGGATTTCAGGGCTGAGGAAGCCGTGCCGGTGAGCATAAAGATCGACAAATCAGGCGAACTGACAATAAGCGGCGTTGACATTGAAATGTTGAACAGCGAAAATGTTCAGATTCACTCGGACAAAAAAGTTACCACCAGCGAAGACCAGGCTCATTGATTGAATTATTATTCTGAAGGGAGGAAAACAATCTTGAGCACCGAGAAGGAGCAAAATTTGAACGCCAATCCTGAAGCTGAAATAGAAAGAATGGTCGAATCTGTTTCAGAAAACCAGGACTACAGGTATTTTAATTTTTTAATCAATGCTTCAAATCAGGCAAACCTCACGGATACATACAATATGTCATCTGTACAGGCGAATGTTCTTTTTGTCCTGATCCATCCTTATTATATCAACAGCTTCGACCTTGAAAATATGAACCTGAATGTCAGGATGAATGAAAACAATAAAGTTTTCATCAATGATAAGGAGTTTGACACGGTAGAAATACAGCCAGGAATCAGGGTATTCGGTATTATTAAAAATAACGAGGAGTGATTAAATGAAATGCAGCGTGTGTGGTGAGACGGAAGTATTGAAAATTCATAAAAAGGAAAATGTAAAATGTATATGCAAAAACGGACACGTCTGGTATGAAGACTATATTGACAACGGGGGCGAAATAAGCAGGCCGGCGTCATATGAACTAAAGCTTGAGGATACCTTGTTCCCAAGCGAAAAGGTTCTGTATTACAAGATTCTTGATGAAATTCAGAAAAACCAGACCTTGTTTACCAGCTCAAGTGCAGAGGAAATTACTTCGTATTTGATTGACAAATGCAAGTTCGACAAAGAAGAAATATACAGGCTGTTTAAAAAAATAACCAATTATTATTCAAGGCGTTAAACCGGCAGGCAGCAGGGTCGGAACACATGGATTTGCTGGCCGGAGAAATGGGGTGTTACTAAAAATTGAGCAATGCTATAATAAATTCAAAAAACAGGAACAAAGGAACTCCAAAAAGCACATACGCTGTTAAAGCTCAAATTTACAATGAAATTGAAAAAATTAAAAAAGTGTCACACGTTGAAAATTCGAAAAATGCTATAACATCAGATGTTA